>NZ_JBHZOP010000034.1:0-18378 GCF_042787595.1 Stenotrophomonas sp. YIM B13575
CCCGGCCAACCCCAACGGCTTCTGCTTCCAGCGACCAACCACGAGGGGCTGCGCCGTTGGCGGGAAACTACACCGGAGCCAGCGCAGTGAACGGCGCCCACGGCAGGTTGCGCAGCACGGCATAGCCAGGCAGCAGCCACAGCCAGAACGTAGGACTGGCCAGTACCCGCATCAGCGGATCGAGCACGCGCGGGCGCACGCCGGCTGTGTTGAGCAGCATCAGGAACAGGAAGGGCAGGCTGATGACCAGCAACGGGTTCATCGCCATCGCGCCGGGCAGGTCGAAGTGGACCAGGGAATACAGGCAGCGCGTGCTGCCGCAGCCGGGGCAGTAGAAGCCGGTCAGTGCATACAGCGGGCAGCCCGGCAGCGGATTGCCGGAGACATACGGATTGACGTGGCGCAGGACCACGGCTGCACCCGCGGCCAAGCCGGAAGCAGCCAGCAGCGGAGCCCAGCGGGCAAGACGGGAACGCGCGGGAAGTGCGGACATGCAGGAGCGGGATCCGGCGCGTGGCCGGACCCCGTCGCGGGCATCAGTAGCTGCCGTTGCCGCCGCTCAGGGCGCCCAGGCCGCCAACGGCCATGATCACGATGACGTACAGCACCATGACGACGACGGCGGCGATGGCCGACCAGATGGCCCACTTCTTGGCCTTGTCGGCCGATTCACGGGCACCGGCGACGTCGCCGGCAGCCAGCTTGCCGTTGACCTGTGCGGCGTAGACGATCGACACGATGCCGGCCGGCAGGCAGCAGAACAGGGTGGACAGGATGGCCCAGACCAGATTGTTGGGGACCTGCGGGGTACTGGTGTTCATGGTTCAAGCTCCTCGATGGGTGGTGGTGGTGAATCAAAGGTCGGATAGAGTGCCCAGCACGGCCAAGCCGCCGAACAGCCCGAACCACAACAGCAACAGGACCGGCAGGGCCGCGGCCGAAGCCACCGCCCACCAGCCCGCCTTGCGCGACGCGCTGTATGCCCCCGGCAGGTCACCGGCCGCGCGGCGACCATCGACCTGGGCGGCATACACGATCGACACCACGCCCAACGGCAGGCAGCAGAACAGCGTCGTCAGGATCGCCCAGACCAGATGGTTGGGGATGTAGACCGGACGGCTGAGCGGTGGCGGTTGATTCAAAGCAAGACTCCATTCCTTGGCGGTCGGCGTGTCGTAGACAGGCCGAACCTCCCCCCTGTGGGTGCGTAATCTACCGCAACCTGCGACGCATGTATGCGGTTACAGCCAGATCCCGTCGCCTTTGACGCTTGACGGGACAAGAAAAAGCCGGCGCTTGGCGCCGGCTTTCAGGGCACGCTGCGGCGTGATCGGCCCCTCAGGCGAGATCGCCGCGCAGGGTACGGACCTGGGCCTCCAGGGCGGCGGCATCGGTGGACTGGCCATCCACTGCCGGTGCCGCGACCACCTCTACGGTCGCCCGGAACCGGCGCGGCACGCGCATGCGGCCCAGCCGGGTATCGCGGCGGCTCCACATGCTCGACCACATGCCGCGCAGGGCCATCGGCACCACCGGAACCGGGCGGCGTTCGAGGATCTTCTCCACGCCGGATTTGAACGGTGCCATCGTGCCGTCGCGGGTCAGCGCGCCTTCCGGGAAGATGCACACCAGTTCGCCCTCGGCGAGTGCGGCATCGACTTCATCGAACGCACGCTGCATCAGCGCCGGGTCTTCGCGCGCACCGGCGATCGGGATCGCCTTGGCGGTGCGGAAGATCCAGCGCATCACCGGGATGTTGAAGATCTTGTAGTACATGACGAAGCGCACCGGGCGCGGAATCGTCGCCGACAGGATCAGTGCATCCATGTAGCTGACATGGTTGCAGACCAGCAGCGCGGCGCCTTCATCGGGCACATTGTCCTCGATGCCATGCGGGCGCAGGCGATACAGCGTGCGCACCATCACCCAGCTGAGGAAACGCATCAGGAATTCGGGGACGATGGTGAAGATGTAGATCGCTACCACCGCGTTGGCGATCGCCAGTGCCAGGAACAGCTGCGGGATGGTCCAGCCGAGCAGGCGCTGGGTGAGCAGGCCGAGTACCGCCGCAGCGACGATGAAGCCGGAGTTCTGGATGTTCAGCGCGGCGAACACGCGCGACATCTCCGATTTCGGCGTGCGGCTCTGGATCAACGCAAACAGCGGCACCACGAAGAAACCGGTGAACAGGCCGATGCCGAGCAGGTCGACGATGATGCGGATGCTGCCGGCCTGGTGCACGAACTGTGTGACCGACAGGCCCTGGGCGGTGGCTTCACCGGCGCGTGCGAAGTACAGGTCGAGCAGGAACGCGGTCATGCCGAACGCGCCCAATGGCACCAGGCCGATCTCCACGGTGCGTGCCGACAGCTTTTCGCACAGCAGTGAACCGACACCGGTGCCGACCGAGAACAGGGCCAGCGCGAAGATGTACAGGGTGGGCTCGCCACCGAGGTTGGTGACCGCATAGGACGGCAGCTGCGCGGTGAGGATGGTGCCGACGAACCAGAACCAGGACACGCCGAGGATGGCGTTGCGTACCGATTTCTGTTTCCTGGCCATGCGCAGCACGGCCAGCGATTCGGGAATCGGGTTCCAGTTGATCTTCAGATCCGGCGCGCCGGCATCGACCTTGGGGATCATGCGCGCGGCGAGGTTGCCGCAGATCGCCAGCGCGATGACCGCCGTGGCGGCCACGATCGGGCCATGGGTGCCGGCCAGGGTGAACACCAGGCCGCCGACGATCATGCCGGTCAGGATCGACATCGACGTGCCCATCTCGACCAGGCCATTGCCACCGGTCAGTTCTTCCGGCCGCAGTACCGAGGGCAGCACCGAGTACTTCACCGGGCCGAACAGGGTGGATTGCAGACCCGTGCAGAACAAGGCCACCAGCAGCACCGGCAGGCTCTCGGTGAGAAAGCCCACCGCCGCCAGCGTCATGATCACGATCTCCATGGTGGTGGTGATCACGATCAGTCGCGATTTCTCCAGCTTTTCTGCGATCTGCCCGGCCAGGGCGGAGAACAGGAAGTAGGGCAGGATGAACAGCGCCGGCGCCAGGTTGGTGTAGAGCGTGCGCTCGCTCTCGGCCACGCCGAGGTAGAACAGCAGGCCGATGATCGCCTGTCGGTACACGTTGTCGTTGAAGGCACCCAGCCCCTGCACGATGAAGAACGGCAGGAAACGGCGCTGGCGCAGCAGGGCGAACTGGTTGTGACCGGACATGGAACCTCCTTGGACCGGCGCAGCCTAGCATTCCTGCCCGTCTGTCGGGACCGTGGCGGCATGCATCCACGCATGGCGTGGATCTACTCAGCCCCCTGGGTGGGTGCGGACGGTGGGTGCGGACCGTTGGTGCGCATACCTGAGAACCTCAGACGATATCGTCGACCACGCCGCCATCGACCCGCAACGCTGCGCCGGAGGTGGCCGACGCCTGCGGCGAGGCGAGGTAGACCACCATGTTGGCCACTTCCTCGACCGTGGCCGCGCGCTGGATCACCGACGCGGGACGATGGGCCATCACGAACTCACGGCCGATCTGTTCCAGCGGTTTGCCGCTACGCGCGCGTTCTTCTTCGAACATCGTTGCGAAGCCGTCGGACAACGTCGGGCCGGGCAGCACCGCATTGACGGTGACGCCGCTGCCGGCCACGCGCTTGGCCAGGCCGCGCGACAGCGACAGCTGCGCGGTCTTGCTGACGCCGTAATGGATCATGTCGGCCGGAATGTTGCGTGCCGATTCGGAGGAGATGAACAGCACGCGGCCCCAGCCGGCGTCGACCATCGCCGGCAGCAGGGCGCGCGACAGGCGCACGCCGGACATGACGTTGGTCTGCCAGTACTGCTCCCAGGTGGCATCGTCGGTCTCGAAGAAATCCTGCGGGTCGAAGATGCCGGCATTGTTGACCAGGATGTCGACCTTCCCCGGCAGGCCGGCCAGCAGGGTGTCGACGCCGCTGGCGTCGGACAGGTCGGCGGCCACGCCCAGCACATTGGCCCTGGGGATGGCAGCCAGCAGGCGTTGGCGCGCACGTTCCACGCTGTCGGCACTGCGGCCGTTGAGGATGACCCGGGCACCGGCGGCAGCCAGCCCCTGTGCGATGGCCTGGCCGATGCCGGCGGTGGAGGCAGTGACCAGCGCGGTGCGGTCGTTGAGTTCGATCTTCATGGGGGAGATCCTGCGTGGGCGACACGGCAGTATCGGCGCCCGGGCGTGATCGGAATGCCCCCGTGGACGCAACACGATGTTGCACGGCCGACACCCGCCCCAGTAGATCCACGCCATGCGTGGATGCCGTCAGGTCAAACCACTCACCGCACCATTCGCCGCCGCTCTCACCTTCGGCAGCATCCGCAGCACCAGCGCCATCTGCGTACGGATCAGCTGCAGTTTCGGCGGCATCGTCTCATCAAGCTCCTCCAGTTCCGCCGCCACCGCACGATCGGCATCGTTGTCTTCTTCCGACACCGGCTGCTGCGCAGTCAATGCCGACGCCAGCTGCTGCAGCGCTTTGCGCACCCGCTCGCCGGCGGCCAGCGCGAGTGGATCGCCCGCGTAGCTGTCGACCTGGTCGCGGTGCGCACCCAGTGCCGACAGGTGCCCGAGCAGGGTGTTGGACAACGCCAGGAAATGGAAACCCGAATCGAGGTTGCGGCGCACGTGGCCCGGTTCGCGCAGCATGTTCGACAGTGCGGTGGACAGTGCGGCATCGGCGTTGTGCATGTCGCGGCGGGCGATGCGGTAGGCCAGATCGTCGCGCATGCCGCTGCGGTACTGGCCCAGCACCGATTCCAGATAACGCGCGGCGGTATCCAGCACCCGCGCCAGCACGCGGTGCAGCTGTCTACCCTGCCAGTCCGGCAGGATCAGGAACGCGGCCGCTGCGGCAATCGCGCAGCCGAGGATCGTATCGACCATGCGCGGCACGATCAGCACGAAGCCGTCGCCGATCAGGTTGAAGCAGGTCAGCGCCATCACCGTGATGGCCGCTGAAGCGACCAGATAGCGGTCGGAACGGGTGAAGAAGAACAGCAACGCCGACAGCAGTGCGATCAGCAGCTGGATCTCCAGCCGGGGGAACAGCTGCAGCAGCGCCCAGGTCAGCACCAGCCCGGCCAGCGTACCGACGATGCGCTGGGCCAGGCGCTGGCGGGTGGCGCCGAAGCTGGGCCGGCACACGAACACGATGGTCAGCAGCACCCACGAGCCGTTCTGTGCATTGAACAGATGGATGGCAACGAAACCGGCGATCAGCGCCAGCGCCATGCGCAAGCCATGGCGGAACAACACCGAGCCGGGGGTGAGCTGCTGGCGCAGGCGCACACCCATTTCGCGCAGCGTGTGCGGGTTGCTGTCGCGCAGGCGGGTGTCGACGTTGTCCAGGCTGGCTTCGGAACGTTCGGCATCGAGCAGGCGGCGCTCGATGCTGCGCAGATTGTGTACCAGCAGGTCCAGCGAGCCGAGCAGGCGCTGCCATTGCGGACGTTGCTGGTCGCGCAGGTAGGCCAGCGCATCGGCCAGATCGCGCCCGGCCTGCTGGTTGCTCTCGCCGTAGACGAACGGGCGGCGCAGCCGGATCGCTTCGCCCAGCCGTGCACAGGCCTGGCCCTGCAGGTCGAGCAGGCGCTGGCAGCGGTACAGCACGTCGCTGTGGAAGAACGCATCGACCAGCGCGCCGTACGGATAGTGGGAGGAGCTGGCGCGCTCATGGAAATCCTGTGCCATGTAATACAGGCGCAGGTACAGGCCGGAGTTGACGCCGGGCCGGCCGGAGCGGCCAAAACGCGCCAGGATCGCCGTCTTCGCCTCGTTCAGCGCGCCGACCACGCGGCGGTTCTGTTCGGCCAGGTCGAGCTGGCGGCGCTGCAGGTCCGCCTCGCGCACGGGTTCGAACAGGGCGGCCTTGAGCTGCAGGTAACGGCCCAGTTCCACGTACAGGCGGGCCACGCGCTCGCGCACCGGTCGGTTGGCGAACAACGTGGTCCACAGAATCGACAGCAGCCCGTACCAGACCGCACCCGCCAGCAGGTGGCTGACCGCGTCCAGCGCACTGTGCAGGTCGTGGGCACCATGCTGTTCCAGGCCGATCATGGTGTAGATGGCCAGGGTGACGGTGGCCTGGGCGATGGACGCGTAGCGCTCGCCGAGTGCGCCGAGCAGTGTCAGGCCGAACGTGGACAGCGCCAGGGCCGTGATGAAGATCCACGGCAAGGGGAACAGCCAGATCACCGAGGCCGCCGCCAGGCAGAAGCACAGCAGCGACAGCAGCACGGCCTTGGTCCGGCCCCACCAGTTGTCATCGGTCTCGGCAATCGCGCTGGCGATGATGCCGAGGAACACGCCGGGCAGCGCGGTCAGCGCATCCAGGTGCCAGCACACGGCCAGGGCCGCGGTCAGGGCAATGAACACCCGCAGGCCATAGCTGGCCTTCTCGTGGGCCCACAGGCGGCTGAGGCGGGATTCGCGTGCGGACATGCAGGCTCGGCGGAAGGATCGAGCCCCATTATTGCGGGCCGCGCGTGAAATGGTAGATCCACGCCATGCGTGGATGATTTTCCGCTCGATACCCCGGTAGTGCCGGACAGCGGCCGGCACTACCGTTTGCCGGTCGCTTACATGTCGAACCGCACGCTCAGCGCGAAGGTGCGCGGCAGGCCGACGCCCGCATTCGACCAGTACCTGCGGTTGGCCAGGTTCTCCACGCTGGCACGCAGGGTCACCGGGTGGCCGGAGGCCAGCAGGCGGTAGCCGATGCCAGCGTTGACGAGAGTGTAGTCAGGTAGCTTCAGGGTGTTGTCGGCGTCGTACCAGACATCGCCGTAATAGCGCACGGCGGCATAGGTCTCCAGCCCATCCACCCACGGCAGCTGGTAGGTGGCATGCAGCACGCCGCTCCAGCGTGCAGCACCGGCGGTGCGGTTGCCTTCCTGCGCCGCGCTGCCCGGTGACAGTTTGTCGTAGGTCGGGTCCAGCCAGGTCACGCCACCGCCGACGGTCAGCGCATCGCTCAGGTGCAGGTCGGCGCTGGCCTCGATGCCTTCGTACAGGGTGATGCCATCCTGCACCAGGCGCTTGCCTGCATCGGTCAGCTGATCGATGTTGGCGCCGCGCTCCAGGCGGAACGCAGCGACGTTTGCGTTCCAGCGATCTGCTTCAACCTTGGCGCCGATCTCGTACTGCTTGCTGATGGTGGGATCGAGCACATCGCCGGCGTTGACGTAGCTGTTGCCGACGCGGCCGCCGGCTTCCAGCGACTCGATGTAGCTGGCATACAGGGTGACGGCCTCGCTGGGCTTGAACATCACCGCATAGGTCGGGGTGACCGGATAGGTGTGGTACGCGCCCTTGGTCTCAAAATCGTTGTAGCGCCAACCGGCCAGCACCGACCAGCCATGGCCGAGCTCGACGGTATCGCTGACGAACACCGCCTGCTGCACGGTCTCATCACCGCGGGTCATCACCCGTGAACCCACCGCGTCGTGGCGGACGTCATGGCGCTGGTACAGATTGGCGCGGCCGATCAGGCTGAACTCGTAAGGACGGTCCCAGCCCAGCCCGGTCTGGTGGCTGACCCCGGCCACCAGCCGGTGCTGCAGCGGCCCGGTGTCGAAGCTGCCCTGCACCAGGGCCTGCGCCAGCTTCCACTCGCTCTTGCCGCCGAGTTCGTAGACGTTGACGGCGTAGTCGCCGTTGAGGTCGTCGATGTAGGCGAAGATCTTGTTGACGTCGTTCCACGAGGTGGTGACGCCATAGCTCAGGCTGGCCTTCCAGTCGCTCTTGATCTGCCAGTCCAGTGCCGTGGACAGCAGGCTGGAACGGGTGTCGTAGTAGGTGCCGGGCACGCTGTTGTCGACATCGCCGGCGATCGGCCGCGGCAGTGAGGTCAGGCCACGGAAGTAGTACTGCGGTGATTCCTCGCGCAGGTCGCGCGACTGGAACACGCCGTCGAAGGTCCAGGTGAGCGCATCACTCAGGCGCGCGTCCAGCGACAGCGCGCCGACCTTGCGATCGACATGGCCGCCGTTGAAGGTTTCACCCTTTTCCTGGAAGGCGTTGAAGCGGTAGCCGAACATCTGCTCGTTGCCGAAGCGGCCGCCGACGTCGATGCCGCCGCTGACGATGCCCTGCTCACGCCAGCCGAGCTGGGCGGAGAAGGTCGGTACCTCGGTCGGCTTCTTGGTGATGTAGTCGACGATGCCGCCCGGTGCGCCGAAGCCGTACAGGAACCCGCCGGGGCCCTTCAGCAGGTCGACCTGTTCCATCACCTCCAGCGGCCATTCGGTACCCCAGGACGAGACCTGCAGGCCGTTGACCCGGTAGCTGTCGAAGTTCAGGTCGATGCCGCGGTTGCGGATCGGCGAGCTCCAGCCGCTGGCATAGGCACTTACCTGCGTGGTGACCGAGGGGTCGAGCAGGAAGGCTTCGCCCAGCGACACGACCTGGCGCTGTTCGATCTGCTCCCGGCCGACGGCGGTGATCGCAAACGGGGTATCACGCAGGGCGCGATCGCCGAGGGCGCCGGCCTCGGTGTGGGTACGCTCGGCGATGACCTTGACCGCGTCCAGATCGGTGGCACTACGGGTGTCGGCGGGGGCTTCGGCGTGTGCCGTGCAGGCGGCGGACAGCGCGACGGCCAGCACGGCCAGGCGGGGGGAGCGAATCGGCAACATCGATGGAGATCCTCGGCGGGCGGCCACGGGCCATCCGCCCATGCAGGGGGGAAAGGTCGGTGGCTGGGATCACACAGGCGTGCCGGCAACGGCAGCGGGGCGCCGCAACGGGGCGCAGGACCATGGCTGGATGAGAATTGTTCTCTTTTCGTTACAGCGCGTCAAATCCCATCGGGGTGCGGACCAACGGTCCGCACCCACCAGAGGCAGGTGTTGCAGTAGATCCACGCCATGCGTGGATGGGGCTTGCTACGCCCGCTGCGCGCGCCTCAGCAGCTTTGCCTCACGCCTGCGTGCACGCCGCGCCTTCCAGCGCTCGGCCAGGCACGAGAAGATCACGTACAGCGCCGGCGTGCTGAGCAGGGTCAAGCTCTGCGAGAACAGCAAACCACCGATCATCGCGATGCCCAGCGGGCGACGCAGTTCCGACCCTTCGCCCAGCCCGATCGCCAGCGGCACCGCCGCCAGGATCGCCACCATCGTGGTCATCATGATCGGGCGGAAACGCACGATGCTGGCTTCGCGTGCCGCCTCGCGCGGGGTCAGCCCATGTTCGCGCTGCGCCACCAGGGCGAAGTCGATCATCATGATCGCGTTCTTCTTGACGATGCCGATCAGCAGCACCAGCGCGATCATCGAGATCACCGACAGTTCGGTGTTGGTGCCGAACAGCGCCAGCAACGCACCCACGCCGGCTGCCGGCAGCGTGGACAGGATCGTCACCGGGTGGATCAGGCTTTCGTACAGGATGCCCAGCACCAGATAGACGGTGAGGATCGCCGCCAGTACCAGGATCAGCATGTCGCTGGGGTCGGAGTTGAAGCCGAAGCCCGCGTCATCGGCCAGGCGGATGTCGCCGGGCATGCGCATGCCGGCCACGGTGCTGTCGATGATGGCCTTGGCCTCGCCCATACTGACGCCGGGGGCGAGGTTGTAACTCAGGTCCATCGTCGTGTACTGGTTTTCATGGGTGATCTGCGAGGGCGCCAGGCCCGGCGCCTGTCTGGCCACCGCGGTGATCGGCACCATCTCGCCGTTGCGCGCGCGCACATGCACCTCGTCCAGTGCCGCGGGCGTGGCGGTCTGCGACGGCAGCGCGTTGACCACCACGCTGTACTGGTTGATGTCCGAGTAGATGGTGGAGATCTGGCGCTGGCCGAAGGCGCCGTACAGCGCACCATCGATGGCGCCGACCGAGATGCCCAGGCGCGCGGCCTTGGCGCGGTCGATCTCGATGTTCTGGCGCAGGCCGGCGTTGTCGACGTCGGTGCCGACATCACGCAGCTTCGGGTTCTTCTTCAATGCCGCCTGCAGCTTGGGCAGCCATTCCTGCAGCGCGGCCAGATCGTTGCCCTGCAGCGAGACGCGGTACTGCGCGCCCTGGCTGTTGCCACCGCCATCATTGCTGGGCAGGTCCTGGATCGCGCGCAGGCGCAGCTGCAGGTCCGGGTAGCGGTCGGCCTTCGCACTCAGCCGTGCCAGTGCGTGTGCGGTGGTTTCACGGCGGCCTTCCTTGCGCGACTTCAGTTCGACGTTGAACTGTGCGCTGGAGCCCTGGCGGCCACTGCCCAGGCGTACGCCCACGGTCTTCACCGCCGGGTCGGCCATCAGCATGTCGGTGATGCGGCGCTGGCGGCTGACCATGTCCTCGAAGGACACCGTCGCACCGGAGTTGGCGCGGCCCCAGATCAGGCCGGTGTCCTGCGGCGGGAACGCCCCCTTCTTCACCGCACCGAACAGGAAGATGGTGACGCCGATCAGGATCAACGGCGTCAACGACAGCAGCAGCGCATGGCGCAGCGAGAAATCAAGGAACACGGTGTAGATGCGCAGCATCCGCTCGTGACCGGCATCAAGCCAGCGGCCGAAGCGCGACGGTGCCGCCTTGTGGTCGTGTGCGCTGAGGAAGCGGCTGCACAGCGCCGGGGTCAGCGTCAGCGAAACGATCATCGACACCACGATCGCCGCCACCAGGGTCACGGTGAACTCGCGGAAGAACGCGCCCATCATGCCGCTGGCGAACAGCAACGGGATGAACACCGCCACCAGTGAGGCGGTGATCGAGACGATGGTGAAGCCGATTTCGCGCGCACCGGCGAAGGCCGCCTGCATCCGCGGCATGCCCTCGTCGAGGTGGCGCATGATGTTCTCGATCACCACGATCGCATCGTCGACCACGAAGCCGATCGCGATCACCAGCGCCAGCAGGCTCAGGTTGTTCAGGGTGAAGCCCATCACGTACATCACCAGCGCGGCACCGGCCAGCGACAGCGGCACGGTGACTGCGGCAATCAACGTCGGCGCCAACCGGCGCAGGAACAGCGCCATGGTCAGCACCACCATCGCCAGGCTGATCAGCAGGGTGATCTGCACTTCATGCAGCGACGACCGGATGGTCGGGGTGCGGTCGAAGTAGGGCGTCATCGTGGTGCCCGGCTGCAGGTAATCGCGCAACGCGGGAATCTGCGCTTTCACCCGGTCCACGGTCTCGACGATGTTGGCGCCGGCACGGGTGAACACATACATCACCACGGCCGGTTTGTGGTCGAACCACGCGGCCTGGTAGGCATCCTGCTGGCCGTCGTAGACGTTGGCGATGTCCTTCAGGCGGATCACCCGGCCATCGCCCTGGGTCTTGACCACCAGGTCGGCGAAATCGGCGGCGCGTGCGACCGAATCGTTGGCGATGATCGCGGTGGTGGTGTTGCCATCGCTGAGGAAGCCGGTGGGCGAGGTCACGTTGGCCGCGCGCACGGCATTGCGCAGGTCGTCGGCGGTCAGTCCCAGCGCGTTCATCAGGCGCAGGTTGACGTCCACGCGCACCGCCGGCGTTGAAGCACCGGCGATGTCGACCGAGGCGACACCACCGATCTGGCGGATGCGCTGGGCCAGCAGCGAGTCGGCGACGTTGTACAGCTCATCGGCGGACTGCGTCTGCGACGTCAGCGCGATGGCGATCACCGGGTCGTCGTTCGGGTTTGCCTTCTGGTACATCGGCGAGCCCATGCCCGAGGGCAGGTCGGCCTGCGCCGAATTGATCGCCGTCTGTACGTCCAGCGCGGCCGAATCGATGTCGCGGTCGCTCTGGAAGATCATGAACACCAGCGAGCTGCCCTCCGAACTCGACGAGCGCATGCGGTCGATGCCCGGCAGCTGGCCGAGGTGGCGCTCCAGCGGCGCGGTCACCGTGGAGGCCATGGTCGCTGCGTCCGCACCGGACTGGCTGGCGTGCACGAAGATCACCGGGATCTCGATGTTCGGCAGTGCCGACACGCCGAGCCGCAGGTAACAGATCACGCCGACCATGAACAAGCCGATGGCCAGCAGCGCGGTGCCGATCGGACGGCGGATGAAGGGGCCGGACAGGTTCATCGTGCAGCCCCCCGGAGGTGCGGGGCCAGGGTCATGCCTGCGGCTCCTGCAGCGTGCCATCGCGCAGCGCGCGCTGTTCACGGCGACGTGCAAGCCATTCCGAGAAGCGTTCCATGTACAGGTAGATCACCGGCGTGGTGTACAGCGTCACCAGCTGCGACAGCAGCAGGCCGCCGACGATGGCGATGCCCAGTGGGCGACGCAGTTCCGAGCCGATGCCGGTGCCCAGCGCCAGCGGCAACGCACCGAGCATGGCCGCCGCAGTGGTCATCATGATCGGGCGGAAGCGCAGCAGGCAGGCGCGGCGTATGGCCTCGCGCGCGTTGGCGCCGGTGCGCCGCGCCTCGATGGCGAAGTCGACCATCATGATGCCGTTCTTCTTGACGATGCCGATCAGCAGCACGATGCCGACGATGCCGTCCACCGACAGGCTCAGGCCACAGACCATCAGTGCCAGCAGCGCACCGACGCCGGCCGGCGGCAGGGTCGAAATGATCGTGATCGGGTGGATGTAGCTCTCATACAGCACGCCCAGCACGATGTAGATTACCACCAGCGAGGCCAGCAGCAGCCACACCACGTCGGTCTGGCTGCCGGTGAATTCGGCGGCCTTGCCGATGAACTGCGCATGCACGTGCGCCGGCATGTCCAGGCTGGCCTTGGTCTCTTCGATGGCCTTGACCGCATCGGACAGCGAATAGCCCGGGGCGACGTTGAACGACACCGTCACCGCAGGCAGCTGCTGCTGGTGGCTGACCAGCAGCGGCGCGCTGGATACCTTGGCCTCGGCCAGCGCCGACAACGGGATGATGCTGCCCGCACCGACGGTGATGCCGGTGTTCTGCGCACCGATACCGGTGGCGGTGGACGAGTTGGAGGAAGTGACCTGGCCGAAGCTGGTCGCGTTGGTGCCGGTCAGTGCGCCGGCGCCATTGGAGGCGACCGCCAGCTGTTCCATCAGCGCGGTGCTGGTGCGGAACTGCGGCGCCACTTCCAGCACCACCCGGTACTGGTTGAGCTCGGTGAAGATGGTCGAGATCTGGCGCTGGCCGAACGCATCGTAGAGCGTGTCGTCGATGGTCTGCATCGGCACGCCCAGCACGCTGGCCTTGTCGCGGTCGATGTTCAGTTCCAGTGCGCGGCCCTGGTTGGACCGGTTGTTGTCGACGTCGGCCAGTTCCGGGCGCTGGCGCAGCGCCTGGGTCAGGCGGTTGGCCTGCAGGGCCACCTCCGCGCTGTCCACGTCCGACAGCGAGTACTGGTACTCGGTGGCGGCCACGCGGGTATCCAGGGTCACGTCCTGCACCGGCTTCAGGTACAGCGCCACGCCGGGAATGCCGGCGACGGATTTCTGCAGGCGCGGCAGGATCTCATCCAGTCCATCGCGCTCGCCGCGCTCTTTCAGCACGATCGACAACTGGCCCTGGTTGAGCGTGGGATTCATGCTGCCGGCGCCGATGAAGGCCGACACGCCGGTCACGTCCGGGTCCTTGCGCAGCGCTTCGGCCACCTGTTTGGTGCGCTGCTCCATCTGCGGGAACGCGATGTTCTGGTCGGCCTGGACCACGGCGGTGATCAGGCCGGTGTCCTGTTCGGGCAGCAGTCCCTTGGGAATCAGCACGTACAGCAGCACGGTCAGTACCAGCGCGGCCGCGGCCACGGCCAGGGTGAGGGGCTGGTGTTCCAGCACCCAGTCCAGGCTGCGCTCGTACAGGCCGACGGTGCGCGTCCACAGGTTCTGCTTGCCGGCCGCGGCGGCACGCTCGTGCGCGTCCTCGCCCTCGGGCAGCGCATCGGGCTTGAGCAGGTAGGCGCACATCATCGGGGTGAGCGTCAGCGAGATCAGCATCGACAGCACCACCGCGATGCTCAGCACCCAGGCGAACTCGTGGAACAGGCGGCCGGTGACGCCGGGCATCAGCAGCAGCGGCAGGAACACCGCCACCAGCGAAACTGTCAGCGACAGCACGGTGAAGCCGATCTGCCGTGCACCGATCTCCGCTGCTTCCTTGCCGCTCTTGCCTTGTTCGATGTAGCGCACGATGTTCTCGATCATCACGATCGCATCGTCGACCACGAAGCCGGTGGCCACCACCAGCGCCATCAGCGAAAGGTTGTCCAGCGACATGCCGGTAAAGGCCATCACTGCGAAGGTGCCGGCCAGCGACAACGGCACCGCAACCGAGGGAATGATCGTGGCCCAGAACCGGCGCAGGAACACGAAGATCACCGCCACCACCAGGCCGATGGTCAGGATCAGGGTGAACTGCACTTCATGCACCGACGCACGGATGGTTTCGGTACGGTCGGAGAACACTTCCAGGTGTACGTCGGCTGGCAGTACGCCCTGCAGCTGCGGCAGCAGCGCGCGGATGCGCTCGACGGTCTGCACGATGTTGGCGCCCGGCTGGCGGCGCACTTCCAGCAGCACCGCCGGCTTGCCATCGGCCCATGCGGCGAGCTGGTCGTTCTCCACGCCATCGATCACTTCGGCCACGTCGGACAGCCGCACCGGGCGGCCGTTCTTGTAGCTGATGATGGTGTCGCGGTACTCGGCGGCGCTGGCCAGCTGGTCGTTGGTGCCGATGCTGTAGGACTGGGTCTTGCCGTTCAGCGAGCCCTTCGGCGCATTGACGTTGGCCTGGGTGAGCGCGCTGCGCAGCTCTTCCAGGGTCAGGCCCATGTTCGACAGCTGCGCCGGATTGACCTGGATGCGCACGGCCGGACGCACGTTGCCGGCGATCGACACCAGGCCCACGCCCTGCACCTGCGACAGGCGCTGGGCGAGGATCGAGTCGGCGTAGTTGTTGACGTCGCGCAGCGGCCGCGTATCGGAGGTCAGCTTGAGGGTGACGATGGCCGCGTCGGCCGGGTTCACCCGGTTGTAGACCGGCTGGTACGGCAGCGACGAGGGCAGGGTGGCCTGGCGGATTGCGGCCTGCACGTCCTGTGCGGCGATGTCGATGTCGCGGTCCATCGAGAACTGCAGGATGATCGTCGACAACCCCGCCGAGGAATCGGAGGTCATCAGTTCCAGGCCGGAGATCTGCCCGAACTGGCGCTCCAGCGGCGTGGTCACCAGCGAGGCCATGGTGGTGGCGTTGGCACCCGGGTACTGGGTCGTCACCACCAGGCTGGGCGCATCGATTTCCGGCAGCGCCGACACCGGCAGCTTGCGGTAACCAAGAATACCCAGCAGCAACAGACCTGCCATCAACAGCGAGGTCGCGATGGGACGGCGGATGAAGATCGTCGAAAAGCCCACGGACTGATCCTTGCTGGCGCTTCAATGGCAGCGCCGGCATCGATGCCGGCGCGAAGGGAAAGGGTGGCCTGCGCTCAGCGCGGACCACCACCACGACGGCCGCTGCCGCCACTTTTCTGTTCGGCGGCCTTCAGTTCGGCCTCGGTCGGCGCGGCCGGCGTCTCGCCCGGTTTCAGCGCGGTCACCTTGCTGCCCGGCTTCAGGCGGAACTGGCCTTCGCTGACCACGCGCTCGCCGCCCTTCAGGCCTTCGGCGATCTGCACCTGGCTGTCGCCCACTTCCACGCCGCTGCGCACGGTCTGCATCTTCACCGTGTTGTCGCCCTGCACAACGTAGACGTACTCGCCATCGGGGCCACGCAGCACCGCCTGGGTGGGGATCACCACGCCGCCGCCGATGGTGCGCAACTGCATGCGCACATTGACGAACTGGCCCGGCCACAGGCCGTTGTCGGTGTTGTCGAACACCGCGCGCGCCTTGAAGGTGCCGCTGTCGGCACTGATCAGGTTGTCGACCACGTCCAGCTTGCCGTCGCCGCTGAGCACGTGCGAATCGGCGCGGTCCAGTGCTGCAACCGGCACGCTGCCGGCGGCCTGCGCCTGGCGCACGTCGCCGAGCTGGCGCTCGGGCAGGTTGAACAGCACGTGGATCGGATGGATCTGGGTCAGGGTGACCAGTGCGGTGCCGGCGTTGACCACATTGCCGGCGTCGACCGCGCGGATGCCGGCGATGCCGGTGATCGGGGCGGTGACCTTGGTGTACTGCAGCTGCACCTGCGCCGAGCGCATGCTCGCTTCATTGGCGGCGACTGCGCTTTCGTACTGTGCCACCTGGTTTCGTTGTGTATCCAGATCGGTCTTGGCCACGAACTGGCGGTACTCCGGCGCGTTCGAGCGCTGGTAGTTCGAGCGCGCGGTGGCCAGCAGGGCCTCGTTCTGGCGCTTGGAGGCGACGGCCTGGTCATAGCTGGCCTGGGCGGTGCGCGGGTCGATCACCGCCAGCACGTCGCCCTTCTTCACTTCCTGGCCTTCGCGGAAATTGAGGCTCATCAGCTGGCCGCCCACCTGCGGGCTGACGGTCACGGTGTTCATCGCGGTTACCGTGCCCAGCGCGCTGGCATACACCGGCACGTCCTGGCGTGCGGCATCGATCACGGTCACCGGCACCGGGCCGGCATCGGGATCCTCACCGCCCTGGCGGGCACCGGCTTCCTGCCCAGCGGCCTTGTCCTTGCCGCCACCGAGTACGCGCAGGCCAACCACGGCCAGCACCAGTACCGCCACGACCAGCAGCACGATCTTCCAAACACGTGACATTCAAGACTCCAAGAGGGCTGGACGGGGTGGCACCCCGGGTGGCAATGCGCAAAGCATACCTGTGGCCCACCGGGTTTCCTGCATGACGGATGGGACGGGCGCTCAGACCGGTGGGCGACGGTGGAGGTTCCCGTGGCGACGAGGTTGCCCTACATTCAGGTGCAGACCCCTTCCGTGGAGATCGAGATGCGCCGTTCGTTGCTGCTGTCCGCCCTGCTGCTGGCCCTGCCGGCCCTTGCCCATGCCGAGGACGCCCAGCGCCCGGAAGTGACCGCCGCCGCGCAGCGCCTGCAGGCCAAGGTGGTTGAATGGCGACGCGATTTCCATCAGCACCCGGAACTGTCCAACCGCGAGGAGCGGACCTCCGCCGAGGTCGCCAAGCGCCTGCGCGCGATGGGACTGAAGCCGAAGACCGGCATTGCCCATCATGGCGTGGTGGCGATCATCGAAGGCGGCAAGCCGGGCCCGAAGATCGCCCTGCGCGCGGACATGGATGCCCTGCCGGTGACCGAGCAGACCGGCCTGCCGTTCGCCTCCAAGGCCACCGCGCAGTACCGCGGGCAGACCGTAGGCGTGATGCACGCCTGTGGCCATGATGCGCACACCGCGACCCTGCTGGGCGTGGCCGAAGCGCTGGTGGCGATGAAGAAGGACCTGCCCGGCCAGGTGATGCTGATCTTCCAGCCGTCCGAGGAAGGCGCGCCGCCGCCGGAGGAGGGCGGTGCTGCGCTGATGCTGAAGGAAGGCCTGTTTGCCGACTTCAAGCCCGAGGCGGTGTTCGGGCTGCATGTGTTTTCCAGTGTGCAAGCGGGGCAGATCGCCGTGCGCGGAGGCCCGTTGATGGCCGCGTCCGATCGTTTCGGCATCAAGGTGATCGGCCGGCAGACACATGGCTCGGCACCGTGGAACGGCGTTGACCCGATTGTGGCCACTGCCGATCTGATCGGCACCGCACAAACCATCGTCAGCCGCCGTGCCAACCTCTCCAAGCAGCCAGCGGTGCTGACCTTCGGCGCGATCAACGGTGGCATCCGCTACAACATCATTCCCGATGAAGTGGAGATGGTCGGCACCATCCGCACCTTCGACGAGGGCATGCGCCAGCAGATCTTCGCCGACCTGCGCAATGTGGCCGATCACACCGCGGCCGCGCACGGCGCCAAGGCAGTCACCGACATCTACGAATCGGAGGGCAACCCGGCCACGGTAAACGACCCGGCGCTGACCGCGAAGATGCTGCCGAGCCTGCAGGCAGTGGTGGGCAAGGACAACGTGTACGAGCCGCCGCTGCAGATGGGCGCGGAGGATTTCTCGCTGTACGCGAAGGAGGTGCCGGGCATGTTCTTCTTCGTCGGCTCGACCAGCGTGGGCATCGATCCGGCGACGGCGCCGGCCAATCATTCGCCGAAGTTCCTGCTGGATGAGAAGGCGCTGGATGTCGGATTCCGTGCGCTGCTGCAGGTGAGCCTGGATTATCTGCATGGTGCCGGCACCCCGGCGGGGTGAGGGTTGCAGGCAGGGCTTGCAGCCCTGCACCCGCCGAGGCAACGGCAACAGCCGGAGCAACGGCAAAAGCTGGCTATTCGTGGGATGGCGGGGTGGATCCGGTTGCGGGGGACGCCGTAAACCCATCCCTGAAGTGACCCCCGGGAGTTGGACGCCAGATCCAACCCCGAGGGATACATGAACAGGTACGAAGCTCGATTCAAACTGCAGGTCGCCAAAGAAGCCTGCAAGACCTCCACGTCG
>NZ_JBHZOP010000035.1:0-21201 GCF_042787595.1 Stenotrophomonas sp. YIM B13575
GCGCCGGGCCATGCCCGGCGGACGCCACGATGTATCCCGCTGGGCATGGCCCGGCGCTACCGTGTCATCATCCCCGCATGAAGATCTATCTTGTCGGCGGCGCCGTGCGCGACCGCCTGCTGCAGCGTCCTGCCGGCGACCGTGACTGGGTCGTCGTCGGCGCCACGCCCGCGCAGATGGAAGCGCAGGGCTACACCGCCGTAGGCCGTGATTTCCCCGTGTTCCTGCACCCGAAGACCGGCGAGGAATATGCGCTGGCGCGCACCGAACGCAAATCCGGCCGCGGCTACCGCGGCTTCGTGGTCGATGCCGATCCGGCGGTGACGCTGGAAGAAGACCTGCAGCGCCGCGACTTCACCATCAACGCCATCGCCTGCGATGAAGACAGCGGCGCGCTGGTCGACCCCTATGGCGGCGCGCGTGACATCGAGCAGCGCGTGCTGCGCCATGTCGGTCCCGCCTTCGTAGAAGACCCGCTGCGCGTGCTGCGTGCGGCGCGCTTCATGGCCCGCTTCGCCTCGCTCGGCTTCACCGTCGCGCCGGAAACCATGGAACTGATGCGCGAGATTGCCGCCAGCGGCGAGCTCGACGCACTGGTGCCGGAACGTGTGTGGCAGGAACTGCGCAAGGCACTGGTGTGCGAACGCCCGTCCGCGTTCCTGCGCACCCTGCACGACGCGCACGCGCTGGGCCCGATATTGCCGGAGCTGGAAGCGTTGTACGGCGTGCCGCAGCGCGCGGAATTCCATCCGGAAGTCGACACCGGCATCCACCAGGAAATGGTCAGCGACATGGCGGCGAAGCTGGCCCCCGGTGATGATCTGGTCGGCTTCGCCGCACTCACCCACGACCTCGGCAAGGGCCTGACCCCGCCCGAGGAATGGCCGCGCCACATCATGCACGAACAGCGCGGCATCGAGCCGCTGAAAGCACTTTGTGCGCGCCTGAAGATTCCGACCGAGCACCAGCAGCTGGCCGAGGCGGTATGCCGCGAGCATCTGAACGTGCATCGCATCGACGAACTGCGCGATGCCACCGTGCTGGAACTGCTGGGCCGCTGCGATGCGTTGCGCCGGCCGGAGCGGGTGGCGCGCATCGCGCTGTGCTGCGAGGCCGACAAGCGCGGCCGGCTCGGTTTCGAGGACAGCGACTACCCGCAGGGCGAAACGCTGAAGCGCCTGCACCGGGCGGCGCTGTCAGTGCAGGCGCGTGACCTGGATACCACGCACCTGAAGGGGCCGGCCATTGGTGAGGCGCTGGCCAAGGCGCGTGTACGGGCGATCGCTGCCGCCCGCTGAAGCATCGTGTAGTGCCGGCCGCTGGCCGGCAACCACGGTATCCGCTTTGTCAGTGCGCCATCCCACGTGTGATCGCCGCAGCACGTTCCTTCAGCTGCGCCACCGCGTCGGGGATCATCTCCATGCCCACGTCCAGGCCCGGGTTCAGCACCAGGCCGACGCCCTCGCCGATGCCCGACAGCAGCGCATGTACCGCGATGGGCATGGCATGGGCGAACTGCGGCAGCTGCTCATGCCAGATTTCCGCGCGCTCGGGCGCAGTGAACACCGCGAACATCGGCTCGCCGCCTTCGCTGGTCAGCACCAGCGGCGAAATGCTCTCGTCCCAGGCGCCATCTTCACCGATGGCCTTGTCCAGCAGCACGAACACCGGCGCGGTCAGCAGGCCGTCGAGGAACTGCGAGGCCGTGAGGGTTCCGTCCTGGGCCTGCAACAGGCGCACTTCCAGGTCGTTGGCGGGTTCGAACGGCGTTTCGTGGTCCATGGTCGGTTCCGGTACGTGATTGCTGGCTGCAACTTTAGCAGGCCCTGCACAAGGCTACGTACACCCCATCCTGCACCGGGATGGACCTCAGCGGCCGATCAGGCTTTCCGCCGGCTTGACGGTCAGACCGCCCTGCTCCATGCGGAAATGGATTGCCTCGATGGGGTCCGGCAGCTCGATCGGGTAATGCTTCGCTTCGTAGGCCTCCACCAAGGTGGCGAGAATCTCGAACCGGTCACCTTCTTCACTGTCCAGTGCGGGCTCGATTTCGAAATAGGCCTGCAGCTCGCGCAACGCGTTCTGATAATCGTCTTCTGTGCGAATAGGGCGAATGTTCATGGAATCTCCATAGTGCCAGCGCCAGTCCGATCATAGTCCGCAAGGGGTACTTCCGGTATACGGTCAGCCTCCACCGTGTCCCCTCCGCCACATCCACCCCGCCACTGCCAGCCCGGTCACCACCACCAGCATCACCGGCAGGCCGAAGCGGTGTCGCCACGGGATCGGCACCCCGCCAAGCTGCTGGTCCATGCTTTCGGTATCCAGCACCCAGCCGTGTTCGCAACCGGTGCAGGCCAGCTCGTAACGACGCTGGTAGACGAAGCCGAACAGCAGGTCGATGCGCGCCATCTTGTAGCGCAGTTGTGGGGCGAATTCGGTTTCAGCCTGGCAGCGCAGGCAGTGGTGCGCTTCGGTGGGGCCGACAATCAGCACCCGTTCCTGTTGGCCGATCAGGATCATGGATCAGCTGCCCTGGCAGGCGGGCTGGGCCAGCAGCCAGGCTTCGGCGGCGGCCACCGTGGCGGCATCGCCGACGGTGGCCTGGTCCGGCGCGATCTTCCGCCCATCGCCATCTCCATTGCGATCGCGCATGACGCTGGTGGTCAGCACCAGCGCGCTGCCGTCCACCAGCCGGCGCACCACGTTGGCAGTCGATACGCCCGCCGTGGGCTGGCCGAAACTGCGGGTCTGCGCGCGACCGCGGAACGCCAGAACGGTCGCCTCGCCGGAACTGGCGGTGCGCGGGCCGGTCAAGACTGCCACCGGTGCGCCAACAAGGCTGGGTAGATAGCCGGGCTGGCCGAAATCCAGGCGCGTCGCCTCGCCCATGCGCACGCCACTGGCGGTGGTCTGCCACCGTACCGGACCGTCGGCGGTCTCGAATGATCCCACGTCCTCGATGCCCATCGCCGAGGTGCGCAGCAGCGGCGCAACGCCCAGCAGCATCGGCCACATGTTGCCGCCGGTGTTGTCGCGCAGGTCGACGATCCAACCGCAGCGGTTGCCGTTGTCCTTGTCACCGATGATCGCCTGCCAGCGTGCAGCACGTGCCTTCATCTGTTCGCGCGCGGCCGGGCCCGGGGCGGCCGAATAGCCTTCGATCCCCATCCAGCCGATGCGCCGATCCAGTAAATCGACCGGCACAGGCGCTTCCGGCGCGGTGGCCACTGCGGCATTGGAGCGACCAAGACGCCGCGCCTCCGATTGCAGCCGCTGGGAACTGATCCAGCGGCCATGACCACCGGAGCTGCGGTCAATCGCCTCGCGTCGAACGTCACGCGTCCTGCCCGGATCGCCTTGCGCGGTCTTCAGGCGCGCGCGGATGGCTGGCCATTCCACGCGGTCACGGTACAAGGCCTCGCGCTCCAGCATATCCAGCAGTTCGGCTTGCGCCTGCGGCGTTGGCAGTTCGATGGGCTCCCCTGCCATCGCTGGCATCGCGATGAAGAAAAGCGCCCCCAGTGCAGCGACCATCGGGCGGATATCAAGGTGCATTTGACGTTCCTTCGTCATTGATGGGTACCGCAGCATACCGTCTCGGGATACGCGCAGCGTGTCGCATCAGGCACATTTGTATCGGATTGCGATTTACAACTTTGCTCATGTCATCGCGCGGGTGAAAGCACGAAGGTTGTTCTGCCACCGCGCTTTGCGTTGGCCGGGATTGGCGTCCCGAATCAAATATTCAAGCGATCAGATTGCCGTTCCAGCGGCAATCACGACAATGCACCTGCTCGCCCATGGCGGGCGGTGCGTGGGGATCCTCGCGATCCGTCGGCTTTTTCGCTTGGATTTTGACCGGCACGCCAACCCGCACCGCCCGCCACCTTGCATCCCGCAGGTGGCACAGCCCTGTGAGGTTGTTGCCATGACCACGCTCTACCCCACCTATCCACGCCTGCACACATTGCTGGGCGATGCCCTGCCCGACCTGCAGCTGCCCAACGCCACTGCCGAGGCACTGGAAGACGCGCTAACCGAAGCGGATGAAGCCGCTCCCACGCCCGCCTTTTTCAAGCGGTTGCGCGACATCACGCGCTGCCACGCCGCCGACGGCGAGCCGTGGACGGAACTGCTCATCACGCCGGCGCGGGCGCGCGATCTGGCCGGCGCCTCGCGCTGTCTGCTGGCGTTGTCGGCGCTGGGTGGTGTGTTGCTGGCCACGCAGGCCGCGCGTGAACTGGACGACGGGGAAGCGCAATGCCCGCCGCTGACGGAGGAGGGGTTGCTGCATGCGGTGCAGCTGCTGGCCGATCACGCAGGTACGTTGCTGGGTCGATCGCCGTTGTAGAAGTCGGACCGATGATTGGTTCCGCCAGATTCAATGTGTAGACAACGAATTCAACTGACAGGAAGCCACATGCATCCAGAACTGACAGATGCCCAATACAGTCAACTAAGCGAGTTTGTACAAGCGCTATCGGAGCGCAACAGCGAGATCCTTCAAGCTCGCTTCCATCTAAGCGACGTCATCATCGCCGAAGTGTACGAGCTGGCCGCTTACTACTTCGACGCTAGTGCCGTGCTTTCCATACCCCCCAAGATCAACGGGGCATGTGCCAGGCCATCAATCATGGTGTACGACACTGGGGATGGGGACCTGGCGATTGACTGCGACCTGCTTGAAAACGAAGCGCCATGCGAAGCGTATCTGCATGTCCGATTTGAGCAGGACAGGCTGGTTTATGGATACATCAAGTCATAACGGCACGGCGTTGTCTTCATCGAATCATCGTCAATGCTTTCGGAGTGTGGTTTCAATCAGAGTCGCGGGGCGGAGGCCTACCCGACTGCGGAGAGAGCTGTGTCGACCAAGGTCGACACCTACCAGGGCGGTGCATGGCGCCCGTTGGATTCGTGCCGACCTGGGTCGGCACCCACCAAAGCCGCCAACGCGGCGGGCATCACCAATCCGCACGCAGGCCGATGTTGCCTTCGATGATGCGGCGCTTGCCGTTGTCGCTGCCACCGACCTCGCGGGTGTAATCGGCCACGGCATACGCGCTGATTGTGCGGTTGAAGCGCCCGACCACGCCGACACCGGCTTCCAGTGCGCGCGAGCGCTGCGAATTGATGATCGCGTCGCTGTCGAACAGGATGCGGTCCTCGCCCGAGCGACCGTGCCAGTAATTCAACTTGAAGTACGGCTGCCAGCCGTTATCGGCCAGTTGATAGTCGCCCGCCAGGCGCAGGCCGACACGGCCGGTCCAGGCGTTGTCGTTGTCGAAGGAAATGGTGGACACCAGATCGCGCTGGTCATCCAGCGAACTGCGCTGCCAGATCACCTGCAGTTGCGGCTCCAGCCACCACGATGACTGCCCGAACTGTAGCAGTGGCTTGCCCGCTTCCAGCGACAGCGTGGTGCCGTCGCCCTTGAGGTCGATGCCCAGCCCGCGCGACGAACGCGTGCGGCCGTCGTAGCGGCTCTGCATCGCCACCGCGTCGATGTAGCCGCCACTGCTGTCAGTCAACGTCCAGTACAGGCCCACGTGCTTGTCGTCCAACCGGCTCTGACCGACCAGCACGTTGTCCCAGCCAATGGCCAGGCCGGTGATCCTGCCATCGGCGCGGGTGCGGCCGACGAACACGCCGATCTGGTTGCGGTGGCTGTCGGCGGCAGCGGCCCATACATCCAGGCCCGCCTGCACGCCCATCACGTCGCCATCGAAGCCGGGCCGTGCATCGCCCTTCCAGTGGATCTCGCTGCTCTGCCCCACCAGCCGTCCCCATGCGGTGCGGAAGGCGCCCTGGTTGTACAGCAGGCGATGTTCGCCCTGGCGCTCGTGGAAGGTCCCCAGGCTGGCCAGCGAGGTCTCGCGCAACAGCGGGGGCACCACGGCGTAGGCCGCGGTCTCCAGGCGGTACAGCGGCACCAGACCATTCTCGTCCGGTGCGGCGGGTCTTGCCCCCGCAGTGGGCGGCGGCGAACCGGTACCGGGCAGGCTGCCACCAGCCACCGGCACGTCCGGCACCGGTGGATCGCTGGGCGGTGCTACGGGCGGCGGTTCCGGCGGCGGCGGCGGTGGCGCGGTCTCACCGGCGGTCAGGTTCGGATCGATGGCACCTTCCGGTGGCGGTGGCGGGGCCGGGGAAATCGGCGGCGGCGGTGCGACCGGCGGTGTCGGCGGCGGCGGTGGAGCCACTTCGCCGCCGCCGTTGGGCGCGGGTGCCGGCCCGGCCGCAACCGTCGAACGCAGGTACCAGTTCTCGCCGGTGCCGGCGCTGACGCCGCCCTTGAACAGGAAATACTCGTAGGCGCCGGCCGAGACCGGTGCGAACAACGAGAACGCACCGGGCGCCGTAGTTGCACCGTTCAGCGCCTGCACCACCAGGATGCCGTCGACCAGCGTGGCCGCCCCGCTGCCGCCCGCGTTGAGGATGCCGATGCCGGTGCTGCCGGTGGCCGTGCCGCCGTCGATCACCAGGCGATCGCTGGTGGCATTGTCCGCCGCCAGCACGGTACGCAGGTACAGCCCGCCGCCATCGCCACGGTAGTTGCCGCGCACGGTAAATACATCGCCCGGCGCGGAGCCGGTCAGATCGATGCGCCCGGCGTTGACCACATTGACCAACGCGCTGCCGCTGAAAGGACGCACTGCATGCGTACCGCTGCCTGCATAGATCGTGCTGGTGTCATCCAAGGTGAGCGAACCAGTACCGCTGACACTGTCACCGAGCACCAGATCACCATCGAAGGTGAGCTCGGTGCTGCTGGCCAGGCTGATCGCTTCCCAGTTCTGCAAGCGCCCGACGCCAGCGGTCTTGACGTTGTTGAAGCCGAGACGGTCGGTGCCGGTGCCACCATCGAACAGCGGCACCGCACCGATGTTGCCCTGGTTGAGGTTGCTCAGCGTGGCTACGTCGTCATCGGGGCCTGCGTCGATGGCGCCGTACACGATGCCGCCGCCGTTCCAGTTGAAGGTGTCGTTGCCGGTGCTCAGCAGCACCTGGCCGCGCACGGTGCCACCGGTGATGGTGACGCTGTCGGTGCCGCCACTGACGCTGATGTTGCCGCCGATGTAGGCGTCGTTGGAGATGATGACGGTGTCCTGGTCGAAGCCGGTGACCACGTTGCCGTCGACGGTGCCGCCGGACATGTCCCACAGGTTCTTGTCCAGCTTCATGTTGACGCGGCCGATGCGGCCACCGGTCATCCACGCCTGGTCGCCATCTTCGAACGCGCCGACGATGCGGCCACCGCTCATGCGGAAGGTATCGATGTTGTCGCCCTGCTGCAGGGCACCGATGGTGCCACCGGTCATGACGAAATCATCGCGACCACTGCCCTGAATCACCAACCCGGTGATGGTGCCGCCGTTGACGGTCAGCCGGTCATCGCCATTGCCCTGGTCGAGGCTGTCGATGGTGCCGCCGCTGAGCAGCAGCACGTCGTTGCCATCGCCCTGCTGCACGCCGCCGCTGATGCTGCCGGCCAGCATCTGCAGGCGATCGTTGCCGGCACCGGACTGCACGCCGCCGGTGCCGCCGCTGATGGTGCCGCGGTTGACCACGCTGCTGTCGCCGGCACCTTTGAAGGCGATGCCCCAGCCAGCGGCTGCGCTGATCTGGCCGTCGTTGACCACGCCGCTGCCGCCCTGCAGATACAGCGCGTACCCCTGTGCCGAGGAAATGCTGCCACTGGCGGCATTGTTGACCGTCACCACCGCATCGGCATTGATGCCACCGGCGGTGCCGCTGCCGACGGTGCCGCTGGCCGCGATGCTGCCCTGGTTGTTGATGGTGCCGCCGGCCGTAGGGGCGACGTAGATGGCGTTGGCGTTGCTGGTACTCAGCTGCGCGCCGCTCTGTACGTTCACGGTAACGCTGCTGGCTCCGGCACCCAGGGTGACCGGCGTTGCATCGGGGTTGGGCGCGGCCGCACTGCAGGTGACGGTCTGCCCGGCGACGGGGGCGGATGCATCACACCCCGCCCAGACTGCCGGGGCGGCCAGTGGGAGCAGCGACGGCACCGCCAGGATCTGGACCAGGGAAACGGTCAAACGGCGCCGGCGGAACCCGGGCGGGACGACATGGGACATACGGCACTCCTGGGTCGGGGATCAGGAACTGCGGATGCTATGTACGGCGCTGCTGACGCAGTCTGCCACTGCCATGAATGATTTCGATAGGTGAAATTGCAGGCAACCGGTCACGTTTTCGATGTGAAATCGAGAAGTGCTCACGCGGCCCGCATATCGATGAATGCGTTCACCATCATTGGCCCGCCAAAGAGCATCCACGCATGGCGTGGATCTACTGCAATCCTGGCCCAGCAGATCCACGCGATGCGGGGATGACCCCGCACCCCTCCGGCACAGCAGATCCACGCCATGCGGGGATGACGCCGCAACCCCGCCAGCACAGTAGATCCACGCCATGCGTGGATGAGCCCGCAAACCCGCCAGCCCAGTAGATCCACGCCATGCGTGGATGACCCACAACCCACCAGCCCAGTAGATCCACGCCATGCGTGGATGACCCACAACCCACCAGCTCAGTAGATCCACGCCATGCGTGGATGCGCCGTTCGCTACTACCTTTGCCCGCGCTCAGATCTTCAGATAAATGCGACGTCGGTCCAGCCACCACGCCACACCCCACCACAGCGCAACGAATACCAACGCCTGCAACATCGAGGCCAGCTCCAATGCCTGTGGCATCGCCGCAGCCAGTTGCTGCCAGACCCACCCCCAGGCACCGGTCGCCAGCAGGATCACCGACATCACCGAGGCCCCCAGATAGGCAGTGATTGCATTGACGCCGAAGCGCCGGCCCAGCGCCGGCCATCCCTTGCGGTCGATCAGCACGTGACCCAGCCACAATGCCAGCGCGGCCAGGCCCCCGGTCCACAGCACGTAGCTGGGCGTCCACAGCTGCTTGTTGAGCGGCAGCACCGTCGCCAGCAGCAGGCCGAGCACGGCGGTGATCGCACCCAGCGCAGCCAATGCACCGGCGCGACCACGGCGCAGCAGGCCACCGGCCAGCAGACCCAACACGGTGCTGGCCAATGCGCCCAGACTGCTCAGCAATCCTTCGGGATCATGGCCCAGACCGGTATCGGCCTGCCATTGGTAGATCCATGGCGCGAACAAGGTGGTGTCCAGACGGCTGGCCGGGTTGGTCCACGGCGCCAGATCACCGATGCCCAGCAGCAGCGCTGCATACCCCACCAGCAACGCCACTAGCACGGCCGCCTGCACGCGCGGACGCGTATACACCGCCAGCACGCCCACCACTGCCGCACACAGCGCGATGCGCTGCAGCACGCCCCAGATGCGGAAATGGTGCGTGTGCAGTGCCCACCACACCAGCAGGTGCAGCAGCACACCGGCAACGGCGATGCGCAGTGCGCGTTCCAGCACGCCACGTGCAAGTGCCGGCCGTGCAGCTGGATCCAGCGCGCGCGGTGCGACGCTGAAGGCCATCGACACGCCCACCAGGAACAGGAAGAACGGGAACACCAGGTCTGTAGGTGTGCAGCCGTGCCATTCAGAATGGCGCAGCGGTGCGAACACCGCACTCCAGTCACCGGGGTTGTTGACCAGCAGCATCGCCGCCACGGTCATACCGCGCAAAGCGTCGATCGAGCCCAACCGGCGTGGCGGCGTGCTGCTCATCGTCAAGCCGCCTCGTACTGGCCGGCGATCCACGTACCACGCACCTGCAATGCATCGTCCAGCAGAACCAGGTCGGCCTGGTAGCCCTCGGCGATGTGACCCAGGCGATCATCGACATTGAGGAACTGCGCCGGATAGGTCGAGGCCATGCGCGCGGCTTCGGCCAGCGGTTGGCGCAGCAGCTGCACGGTGTTGCGCACGGCGGTGGCCATGTCCAGCGCGGAACCGGCCAGCGAGCCGGCGGCGTTGCGCACTACGCCATCGATGGCAGTGATGGTTTCGCCATACAGCACGTAGCTGGGATCGTCCGCACCGACCGGCGGCATCGCATCGGTCACCAGCAGCAGGCGGCCGCGCGGCTTGGCCGCCAGCGCCACACGCAGGCTGGCCGGATGCACGTGCACGCCATCGACGATGATGCCGATCCAGCTGTCGCGATCTTCCAGCGCCGCGCCGACTGCACCGGGCTCGCGCCCCTGCAGCGGCGACATCGCGTTGTACAGATGAGTGAAGCCACGCACGCCGGCATCGAGGCCGGCACGGATCTCTTCATAGGTTCCGGCGGTGTGGCCAGCGGCGACGATCACACCGCGTTCGACCAGCGCGCGGATGGTCTCCAGCGGTACGCGCTCCGGTGCCAAGGTCAGCAGGGTCACGCCGTTGTCCAGCGACGACGCCAGTTCGATCTCTTCCGCGTCCGGCACGCGGAACTTGCTGGCATCGTGCGTGCCTTTGCGTGCTGGTGCGATGTACGGGCCTTCCAGGTGGATGCCGATCACGCCCGGCACGCCCTGTGCAATGGCCTCGCGCAGCGCACCGATCGCCTCGCGCATCACACCAAGGTCATCGCTGATCAGGGTCGGCAGCATCGCGGTGGTGCCGAAGCGGCGATGCGCACGCGCAATCGTACGCAACGCCTCTACGTCGGGCGTGTTGTTGAACAGCGCGCCGCCACCGCCATTGACCTGCACATCGATGAAGCCGGGCAGCAGCCAGCCGCCCCCCAGGTCGACCTGCTCGTCGGCCGTGCCCAGCTGCGGCGCCGCGTCGGGCAGCAGCGCGCTGATGTGGCCGTCTTCGATGACCACCGCAAGATCGTCGCGGAACTCATCGCCGGCAAGCATGCGGGCATTGCGCAGGACGGTTGCCATCACACCGTCTCCGTAACCTTGTTCAGATGCGGCGGCAGATCCGGGTTGAAGCCGCGGCGCAGTGCCAGCGCGTTGATCGCGCGGTAGAAGCTCTGCACCGTCAGCAGCGGCGCACACAGCGGATGCGGTGCGGCAGCGACGGGCAGGTTGCCGCCGGCACCGGCCAGCCACACCTGGGCGCCACGTGCGGTGAATTCTTCGGCCACGGCACGGGTGCCGGCACCGGTTTCATCGGGCTGGGCAAAGGCCAGCACCGGGAAGCCGCGATCGACCAGCGCCATCGGCCCATGCTTGACCTCGGCCGAGCTGTAGGCCTCGGCGTGCAGGCTGCAGGTTTCCTTGAACTTCAGCGCGGCCTCCTGCGCTGCGCCGAGGCCCAGGCCACGACCAAGCACGAACAGGTTGTTGGCCTCCACCAGGCCCTCGGTCACTGCGCTCCAGTCGCACTGCCAGGCCTCGCGCATCGCATCGGGCAGCAGGTCCAGGGCATTGCGCAATGCGCTGTCCTGCTTCCAGTACGCCGCCAGCTGCAGCAGCGCGGACAACGAGGCGAGGTAACTCTTGGTCGCCGCCACGCTTTTTTCCACGCCGGCATGCAGCGGGATGACCGTGTCGGCAAGCTGTGCCAGCGGCGAATCCTCGACGTTGACCAGCGCCACCACGCGCGCGCCAGCAGCCTTGGCCGCCTCGGCATTGCGCAGCAGGTCCGGGCTCTTGCCGGACTGCGAGATGACGATGAACAACGCACCGCGCAGCTGCAGCGGTGCGGCGTAGACCGAACCCACCGACGGCGAGGCCGAGGCAACGACCAGGCCCAGCTGGGTTTCCAGCAGGTACTTGCCATAGGTCGCGGCATGGTCGGAGCTGCCGCGTGCGCAGGTCACCACGAACGGCGGCGGCGCAGCGCGCAGGCTGGCTGCCAGCGTTTCCATCACGGCATGGTTGCGGGCGAACTGGCGGGCAACGACCTCGGCCGCTTCGGCGGCCTCGGCGAACATCAGGGTAGCGGTGGGGGCGGACAGCGACATGGCAGGCTCAGGAAGGATCGGAAGGAAGGGGGCGGGCGGCGGCAGGACGCATCGGTGCGGTCGAGCCACGCACCACCAGCTGTGGCACGAAGCCCTGGTTGTGCAGCGGCGCCGGCGCATCGTCGTAGGCATCACTGCGCAGCTGCGCGATCAGCAGGCGCGCGGCATGGCGGGCGATGTCCTCGGTGGCCTGCTTGGCGGTGGTCAGCGGCGGCCACGACTGGCGCGAGAACGGGCTGTCCTCGAAGCCGGCGATGGACAGGTCGTAGGGCACGTTCATGCCGGCCGACTTCGCGGCGGCCAGCACGCCGGCAGCGATTTCATCGTTGGAACCGAAGATGGCGGTAGGCGGTTCGCGCAGTGCAAGCAGGCGCCGCGCGCCGCGGAAACCATCGTCGAAGGTGTAATCGCCCTGCACCACCAGATGCTTGTCCACGGTCATGCCGTAGTCCTTCAGCGCGGCCTCGTAACCGGCGTAGCGTTCGCCCGACGACCGGTGCGAGGTGCCACCCCAGAGGAAGCCGATACGCTGGTGGCCCAGCTGGATCAGGTGTTCGGTGATTTCGTAGGCGGCTTCGCGGTCGTCGACGAACACGCAGGCGCCATCGGCCGGATCTTCGGTAGCGGCGATGATCCGTACCAGCTTGATGCCCCGTGCGGTCAGCGCCTGGATCAGATCGCGACGTTCGGACATCGGTGCGGTCAGCACCAGCCCGGCCAGGCGCGAACGCTGCACCCAGTCGGCCAGTTCATCGGCCAGCAGCGGCGAACTGGAATCGCACGGATGGATCTGCAGGCCGAAGCCGGTTTCGCGGCAGGCAGCGAGCACGCCGTTCTGCACGCCGATGATGTGGTACGGGTTCGGGTTGTCGTACACCAGCCCGATCACGAAGGTGGTGCCGCTGCGCAGGTTGCGCGCGGAGGGATCGGGTTCGTAGTCGAGCTCGGCGATGGCACGCAGCACCCGCGCACGGGTGGCCTGCATCACCGAGGGCTCGTTGTTGATCACCCGCGACACCGTCTTCAGCGAGACCTTGGCCTTTTCGGCAACGTCCTTGATGGTCGCTCTGCGCATCGGCTTTTCCTGGGGTTGGCTGCCGTCCATCATCGCCGATCAGCCCTTGTCCTGCGGCAGGCCGACGCGATGGCCGACCACCGAGTAGAACAGGATGTACAGGTAGCACGGCACCATCAGCAGCAGGAACACCAGCTGGAAGTCGATGTGCTGCTTGAGCACGGCGAACAGCTGCGGAATGATCGCGCCGCCGGCGATGCCCATCACCAGCAGCGCCGAACCGGTTTCGGTGAAGCGGCCCAGGCCACGGATCGCCAGCGGGAAGATCGCCGGCCACATCATCGCGTTGGCAAAGCCCAGCAGTGCCACAAAGGCAACCGACACATAGCCATGGGTGAAGAAGGCGCCCAGGCAGAACACCACGCCCAGTACTGCGGAAATGGTCAGGTAGCGCGACTGCGAGACCACCTTCGGGATCAGCAGCAGGCCGACCACGTAGCCCACCAGCATCGCGCCCAAGGTGAGCGAGGTGAACATCTTGGTCTGGTCCAGCGGCAGGTCGAAGCCATGACCGTAGGTACCGATGGCATCACCGGCCATCACTTCCACGCCGACGTAGACGAACAGGCACAGCACGCCCAGCCACAGGTGCGGGAACTGGAAGATGCTGCTGCGCTCGGCCTTGCCCGGTGCGCCGGCCGGGGTGGCATTGGCCTCGGAGGCCTTGATTTCAGGCAGCGGCGAGAACAATACCGCGACCGCCAGCACCACCAGCAAGCCGGCCATGGCCAGGTACGGCGCGTGGATCTTGGCGGCGAATTCGTTCAGCAGCTGCGCCTTGGTCGCTTCGTCGGCAGCGGCCACCGTGGCCGACAGATCGCCGATGCCGTGCAGCACCACCGTGCCGATCAGCACCGGCGCCAGCATGCCGGCGATCTTGTTGCAGATGCCCATCATCGCGATGCGCCGTGCGGCGGTTTCAATCGGGCCGAGGATGGAGATGTACGGGTTGATCGCGGTCTGCAGCAAGGCGAGTCCACTGCCGATCACGAACAGGCCGCCGAGTGCACCGGGATACCAGCGCTGGGTGGCGAATTCACCGAACAACGCCGCGCCGCCGGCCATCACCAGCAGGCTCAGGCTGAGGCCCTTCTTCATACCGGTGCGGCGCAGGATCCATGAGGCCGGCAGGGCCAGGAAGAAGTAGGACAGGTAGAACACCATCAGCACCAGGAAGGCGCCGACCTCGCTGAGCTCGAAGGCGAGTTTGACGAAGGTGATCAAGGGGCCGTTGAGCCAGGTGAAGAAGCCGATCAGGAAAAACAGTACGCCGACGATGGCGATGGACGAGGCCACGTTCGGGCGTGCGCTTGCAGCGGGGACGGCTGACATCAGGAAGGCTCCTGCGGCGACGGCCGCAGAACACGGCGTCGGAGAGTGGCTGGGAACAACGTTGTCACATTCTTTCGGTGGACGACGACCGTTTGTCAACTTCCATGCACGGGCCACCACACCGGATGCTGCACTGCGCAAGCCCGCTGCACGGCCATCCGCTGAATGCGCTTCGCCCTTGAAGCCCCTTGCTGCAACGGTTCCGCCATGGATGCCGCACTCACGCCATGTAAACGTTTACGGCGATCTGCATTCGCTGCGGCGCAGCAACGAAAGTGTCACGAACTCGTTGACATCGTTGTCAACGCGGTTACAGACTCCGCCCCAATCGCCGGCTTCATCGTTGCCCTTCCCGGGGCCGGCCCCACCTGCAGCAGGAGCCCGCGTGACCGCCAGCCATCCCGCCCCGGCCCATGTCCTGTCCCGCGTCGCGCCCTCGTTCCTGGCCGCCGACGTTGGCGGCACCCATGTGCGTGTCGCCCGGGTCCAGGCCAGCGGCGACGATGCCCATCCGGTGCAGGTGCTCGATTACCGCAAGTACCGCAACGCCGACCATGCCGGGCTCAGCGCGATCCTCGCCGACTTCCTGGCCGAAGGCCCGCGCCCGTCGCACTGCGTGGTCGCCACCGCCGGCTATGCCCGCGAAGACGGCACGGTGATCACCGCCAACGTGCCATGGCCGTTGTCGGCGCGGCAGATCGAGGCCGACGTCGGCCTGCAGCGGGTGCACATCGTCAATGACTTCGAAGCCGTGGCCTATGCCGCCGCGCAGGTCGATGCCAGTGGCGTGCTGCACCTGTGTGGCCCGGACAGTGCACCGCGCGGCCCGACCCTGGTGGTCGGCCCCGGCACCGGCCTGGGCGCAGCGTTGTGGATTCCCACGGCCAACGGCCCGGTGGTCCTGGCCACCGAAGCCGGGCAGCCGACCCTGGCCGCCAGCACCGAACTGGAAATGGCGATCGTCCGCCACATGCAGCGCGACCGCGCGCATGTATCGATCGAACATGCGATCTCCGGCCCCGGCCTGATGAACCTGTACCGCGCGATCTGCGCACTGCAGGACCAGGCACCGGCGCTGGCCAGCCCCGATGCGGTCACCGCTGCGGCAATGGCCGGTAGCGATCCGCTGGCTCGGCAGGCGCTGGATGTGTTCTGCGGCCTGCTCGGCAGCACCATCGGCGACATGGCCCTGTTCTATGGCGCCCACGGCGGGGTCTACCTGGCCGGTGGAATCCTGCCGCAGATCCGCGAGTACCTGCGTACCAGCACCTTCGTCGAACGCTACCTGCAGAAGGGGCCGATGGGCGAGGCGCTGGCACGCATCCCGGTGAAGGTCGTCGAACACGGACAGCTGGGCGTGATCGGCGCTGCCAGCTGGTACCTGCTCCACGCCGACGCCTGAACCTGCAAACGGCTTCAACGCAATCGCAGCACGCAGTACGTGGCACGCCAATGCCCGGGACATCGCCGCCGCCCCGCGCACGTCATCGCAACCGCAATCCCATATCGCCGCCGGCATCCAATCGAGTGATGAGGAGAGACATCATGAATACCCGCAAGACCTTGCTTTCGGCCGCCATCGTCAGCTGCATCGCCTTCAGTGCGCACGCGCAGCAGGCCGCCCCGACCGCCACCGATCTGGACACCGTCACCGTTACCGGTATCCGCGGTTCGATGGAAAAGTCGCTGGACACCAAGCGCGAAGCCAATGCGCGCGTGGAAGTGGTCACCGCCGAAGACGTGGGCAAGCTGCCGGCGCACAACGTTGCCGACACCCTGCAGCGCCTGCCGGGCGTCAACATCAGCTCGTCCAGCGCCGATGAAGGCGGCTTCGACGAAGCCGACCGTGTCAGCCTGCGCGGCACCAGCCCCAGCCTCACCCAGACCCTGATCAACGGCCACACCGTCGGTTCGGCCGACTGGTTCGTGCTCAGCCAGGGCAACAACGTCGGCCGCAGCGTCAGCTACTCGCTGCTGCCGTCGGAACTGGTGAGCTCGGTGGAAGTGAACAAGTCCTCGCAGGCCAAGCTGCAGGACGGTGGCACCACCGGTACCGTCAACATCATCACCCGCAAGCCGCTGGAGTTCTCCAAGCAGTTCACCGCTGAAGGCTCGATCGGCATGGTGCGTTCGGACCAGGCCAAGTCGAACGACCCGCAGTACTCGGCGCTGTTCAACTACAAGAACGACGAAGGCACCTTCGGCGTGATGGTGCAGGGCTTCAGCCAGAAGCGCGAACTGCGCCGTGAAGCGCAGGAAATTCCGGGTGGCTTCTTCAAGATCGGCGCCGACGATCCCGTCGCCAAGACCAACCCGGACCTGATCGGCGTCAACGTTCCCGGCCTGCTGGGTTCGACCCTGTTCGAACAGACCCGTGAGCGCAAGGGTGGCCTGGTCTCGCTGCAGTTCAAGCCGACCGATACCCTTACCCTGGGCCTGAACGGTTTCAGCTCCAAGCTGGAAGCCAACAACTACAACCGCAACTTCATGATGTTCGGCAACAGCTTCGCCAAGTCGCAGGCGCCGAATCCGGGCTATGTGGTCAAGGACGGCGTGCTGACCAACGCCACCTACGCGGGCGTGCCGGGCACCAATTACGCGGTGTACGACATGATCTACCGCGAGTCGACGGCCAAGTCGAGCTACGTCACCTTCGATGCCGACTGGCAGATCAGCGACAGCCTGACCGCCAAGTTCCAGGCCGGCAGCACCAAGGGCACCGGTGAGACCCCGCGCCAGTACATCGCCGAGGTCACCGTGGGCAGCGGCGGTGGCGCCAGCTGGGCTACCCATGGCGCCGGCTCGCCGATCGATTGGAACGTCGGCGGCGACCTCTCGCCCAACGGCGTCACCAGCTTCGGCACCTGGGGCAACCAGCAGGTCACCGCCGAAGACAAGGAGAAGTGGGCCACGCTCGACTTCAACCAGTACTTCAACGATGGCGGCGTGCTGAGCTCCATCGACTTCGGCCTGCGCTTTGCCGACCACAAGCGCGAAGCGCTGTCGCCGGAGGGTGCAACCCCGGGTGACATCTGGAGCGCGCTGAAGAACGGTGCCACCTCCAACTATCCGAACGGATTCGCTGGCGATATCGGCGGCAACTTCCCGCGCAACATCTGGTACTTCACCCCGGGTGCGCTGAAGGACGCGGTGACCAACAACTCCACCTGGCTTGCCGGCAACGACGGCCCCACCGGCCGCCACAACTACGGTGCCGAGTGGCAGGTGAAGGAAAAGAACTTCGCCGGTTACGTGCAGGCCAACTTCCGCGGTGACTGGTGGAGCGGCAACGTCGGCCTGCGCTACGTCAACATCAAGCAGGACATCAACACCTACAACGCCGTAAGCAAGGCCGCCGACGCAGATGTCAGCAGCCTGTTCGGCATGTGGGAGAGCGTGGCCTTCCAGAACAAGCGCAACCGCGTGCTGCCCAGCGCCAACATCAAGTTCGACCTGGACGACAAGCTGGTGCTGCGCGTAGCCGCTTCGCAGACCCAGACCCTGCCGGACTACTCGGCGCTGGGCGCATCGTCGTACGGTTCGGACCTGAACCGGACCGGCGGCGGCGGCAACCCGAACCTCAAGCCGACCCTGTCCACCAACCTGGATGCCAACCTGGAGTGGTACTTCATGCCGCGCGGCCTGCTGTCGATCGGCGCCTACCACATGGACCTGAAGGACTACATCGCCTTCGACGTGGTCTCGCGCCAGCTGTACAGCGAACTGACCAACCAGCTTGAGACCTACCAGATCTCCACCCCGATCAATGCCGACGGCAAGGTCACCGGCGTGGAAGTGGCCTACGAGCAGCCGATCGGCGAGTACTTCGGCGTCAATGCCAACTACACCTACGCCAACGGCACGACCGCGCACACCTGGTCGGACGGCTCGCACAACCTGCTGGGCACCTCGAAGAACACCTACAACGTGGGCGCATACTTCGAGAACGAGCGTTTCGGCGCGCGGGTCAGCTACACCCACCGTTCCTCGTTCCTGATCAGCCTGTCGGGCACCAACCCGTACTACCAGGATGACTTCGGCACGCTGTCGGCGTCGCTGAGCTTCAAGGCCACCGACTGGCTGAGCATCAGCCTGGATGGCCTGAACCTCAACAACCCGACCTACAAGTACTACCAGACCGCGGCCATTCCGACCTCGTTCTACAGCAACGGTCGCCAGTACTACCTGAACTTCCGCTTCAAGTACTGATCCAGCGGCAGTTTCATCGCCGAGTCGTGCACGCACGCCGGGCCTGGGTCATTCCGGGCCCGGCGTTTTTCATGTATAGCGAACATCGCACCCGATCCAAGGAGTCCTTCCGATGACGAAGCCCACCCGCGCCAGGATGCGCAGCCTCCTGTTGCTGGGCAGCCTGCTGGCCGCCCTGCCCGTGCTGCCGGCACTGGCCGCCGATGCCCCGGCACTCGATACCGGCCCCGGCCCGCAGCTGCGCGCCGGCAGCCTGATGTTGATTCCCGCACCGGCCAACGTGCAGCGCGGCAACGGCGCGGGCATCACCGTCGGCGCGGGCACCGTGCTGCAGGCCGATGGCGAAGCCGCACAGCGCGTCGCTGCACAGTTCGCCGACCTGCTGGCGCGCAGTGGTGGGCCGCGCCTGGCGGTGGCCAACGGCAAGGCCGCGGCCAAGGCGGGCAACATCCGCTTCCAGATCGTGCCGACCTTCCGCGACAGCGGCGAGGGCTACACGCTGGAAAGCACCGCGCAGGGCGTGCTGGTGCAGGCCGGCAACGAGACCGGCTTGTTCTACGGCGCCACCACCCTGGCCCAGCTCGCCACCGGCGGCAGCAACGGCGTGCTGCCGGCCGTGCAGATCCAGGATGCGCCGCGTTTCAGCTGGCGCGGCTTCATGCTCGACTCGGCGCGGCACTTCCAGAGCCTGGACGAGATCAAGCGCGTGCTCGATGCGATGGCCGCGCACAAGCTCAACACCTTCCATTGGCACCTGACCGACGATCAGGGCTGGCGCATGGAGATCAAGCGCTACCCGAAGCTGACCGGCGTCGGCAGCTGCCGCCTGCCGGCCGGTGACGGCGGCATCGATCCGGTCAGCGGCAAGGAGCATCCGTACTGCGGCTTCTACACGCAGGATCAGATCCGCGAAGTGATAGCCTACGCCGCCAAGCTGCACATCCAGGTGATTCCGGAGATCGATGTCCCCGGCCACGCCACGGCGGCGATCGCCGCTTATCCGGAACTGGGCACGATCAATACGCCACTGAAGCCGTTGAGCGAATGGGGCGTGTTCCCGAACCTGTTCAACGTCGAGGACGGCACCGTCACCTTCCTGGAAAACGTGCTGGAAGAAGTCATCGCCCTGTTCCCGGCCAGGTACGTGCACGTGGGTGGCGACGAGGCAGTGAAGGACCAGTGGGAGGTGTCAAAACAGGTGCAGCAGCGCATGCGCGCGCTCGGCATCAAGGATGAGATGGCCATGCAGAGCCACATCATCAAGCGCCTGGAAACCTTCCTGGAACAACACGACCGTCGCCTGATCGGCTGGGACGAAATCCTTGAAGGTGGCCTGCCGCCGCAGGCCACGGTGATGTCCTGGCGCGGTACCGAGGGCGGGTTGGCCGCGGCCAGCGCGGGCCACGATGTGGTGATGTCGCCGGTCAGCCACCTGTACCTGGACTACCTGCAGACCGCATCGCCGAACGAGCCGCCGGGCCGGCCGACGCAGGTGAACCTGGCCAAGCTCTACAACTACGAACCGGTGCCGGCGGAACTGGCCGCCGACAAGCGCGGTCACATCCTCGGCCTGCAGGCGAACATGTTCACCGAGCACACGCGCACCTATGCACGTCTGCAGCACAACCTGTTCCCGCGACTGGCCGCCGTGGCCGAGACTGGCTGGAGCACGCCGGAGCATCGTGATTTCCGCGACTTCCTGGCCCGCCTGCCCTCGCAGCTGCAGCGCTATCGGGCCTGGGGCCTGGCGTATGCGCAGACGCCGTTCGAAGTAGGCGTGGCCTACACCGATGACCGCGCGGCGAACACGGTGACCGTGTCGCTGGCCAACCCGCTGGGCTATGAAGTGCGCTACAGCAGCGACGGAAAGCCGGTGACCGCGCAGTCGCCGCTGTACCAGCAGCCGCTGACGTCCACGCTGCCGGCGACGGTGCAGGCCGCTGCGTTCTACCAGGGCCAGCCACTGGCCGCGAAGCCGACGGTGGCGTCGTACACCGCGCAGTCGCTGCTGTCGCGGCACAGCGAAGAGCTGCGCAGCTGCGTGGGCGAGAAGGGCCTGGTACTGCGCCTGGAAGACGATGGCCCACGCGAAGGTGCGCGTGCGGTGTTCACCGTCGACATCTTCCAGCCGTGCTGGCGCTGGCCGCAGGCACAGCTCGATGGCATCGGCAGCGTGGAAGTGCGTGCGGGCCGCATTCCGTACTACTTCCAGCTGGCCCACGACGAGCCGAAGCGCCGCTTCGAAAAGGCCCGGAGCGCACACGGCGAAATGCTGATCCGTCGCGGTGACTGCACCGGCAAGGTGCTGGCGCAGGTGCCGCTGCCGGCGCAGACCGATGCCGACGGCTTCGTGACCCTGCGCGCGGATTTGCCGAAGGGCACCTCGGGTACGGGCGATCTGTGCATCAACTTCACCGGCGACACGCGCCCGGCGATGTGGGTGCTGGATGAGATGACGCTCCGGTAGCTGCCAACCTTGGTTGGCGCCGTGGAGATTCATCCACGCATGGCGTGGATCTACTGGTCGACGCCAACCTTGGTTGGCGATGGGGAGATTCATCCACGCATGGCGTGGATCTACTGGTGGATGCCAACCTTGGTTGGCGCCGGGAAGATTCATCCACGCATGGCGTGGATCTACTGTAGAGCCGAGCCCATGCTCGGCTGCTTTTCAATCGGCAAGCCGAGCATGGGCTCGGCTCTACAGGAACGTTACCCCCGCCAGC
>NZ_JBHZOP010000036.1:0-15159 GCF_042787595.1 Stenotrophomonas sp. YIM B13575
GCCGAGCCCATGCTCGGCTGCTTGCTGCCGGCCAGCCGAGCATGGGCTCGGCTCTACATGCATTCACAATTTGCTACACCGGCCCCGCTAGGCTGGTTTTCCACCGAACGTGGGCGGGTGACAAACCCGGCAACTTTCGGCACTGTCGCGGTGTCTGAACACCCTGCAGTCTCTCCCTTGGCAAGGCGCCTTCGAGCACGTCAATGAAATTCAAAGCCCCCGCATTCCTGATGGCCCTGGCGCTGGTCGCGCCGCTGGCGCTGGCGGCCAAGGCCGATTCGCCGGCGTTGCCGGCTGCCGCCACCGCCGATCAGGTGACCACCTCCAAGCTGGTGTACGGCCTGTTGTCCGACAGCCGCTACGCCTACCGCCCGCGTGCGCTCGATGAAGCCACCTCCAAGGATGTGTTCAAGCGCTACCTGGAGACGCTGGACGGCGGCAAGCAGTACTTCACCCAGGCCGACATCACCCGCTTCGCACCGTTCCAGGCCGGCATTGCCAACGCCATCCGCGGCGGCGAACTGGAGCCGGCGTTCCAGGTGTTCGCCGTCTACAAGCAGCGCGTCGGCGAGCGTGTGGCCTATGCGCGCAAGCTGCTCAAGCAGGAACCGGATTTCACCACCGACGAGCGCTTCGAGTATGACCGCAAGGACGTGCCGTGGGCCGCTTCCAATGCCGAGCTAGACGAGCTGTGGCGCAAGTCGGTGAAGAACGACTGGCTGCGCCTGAAGCTGGCCGGCAAGAAGTCCGATGACATCCGCAAGACGCTGGACAAGCGTTACGCCACCCTGGAAAAGTCGGTCAACGAGCTGAAGGGCGAAGACACCTTCCAGTTCTTCATGAACGCCTATACCAGCGCGGTTGATCCGCACACCGATTACTTCACTCCGCGTACCGCCGAGAACTTCAACCAGGCGATGTCGCTGTCGCTGGAAGGTATCGGCGCGCAGCTGCAGCGCCAGGACGATGTGGTGGTGATCCGCGAGATCATCGCCGGTGGTCCGGCGGCCGTGGACGGCACGCTGAAGCCGGGCGACCGCATCGTCGGCGTCGGCCAGGGCAAGTCCGGGCTGGTGGAAGATGTGATCGGCTGGCGCATCGATGATGTCGTGGCCAAGATCCGTGGCGCCAAGGACACCCAGGTGAAGCTGGAATTCATTCCGGCCGAAGCGGGCGTCGACGGCAAGCACCACACCCTGGTGCTGACCCGGCAGAAGGTGCGCCTGGCCGAACAGGCCGCCAAGGGCGAGACCATGACCATTCCGGCCGCCAATGGCGAGCCGGCGCGCAAGGTCGGCGTGATCAAGCTGCCGACCTTCTACCAGGATTTCGAAGGCCGTCGTCGCAACGCCGCCGACTATGCGTCGGCCACCCGCGACGTGGCCAAGCTGCTGGCCGGTTTCAAGACCGACAAGCTGGACGGCGTGGTGCTGGACCTGCGCAACAACGGTGGAGGTTCGCTGGATGAAGCGATCGAGCTGACCGGCCTGTTCATCGAACAGGGTCCGGTGGTGCAGGTGCGCGAATCCGGTGGCCGTGTCACCGTCAACAGCGACCGCAACCAGGGCGTGGCATGGGACGGCCCGCTGGCCGTGCTGATCAACCGTGGTTCGGCGTCGGCGTCGGAGATCTTCGCCGGTGCCATCCAGGACTACGGCCGCGGCCTGGTCATCGGTGAAACCAGCTTCGGCAAGGGCACCGTGCAGAACATCGTCGACCTGGACCGTTGGCCGAGTGGCGAAGCCCAGCGCTTTGGCCAGGTGAAGCTGACCATCGCCCAGTTCTTCCGCATCAGCGGCAGCAGCACCCAGCACAAGGGCGTGGTGCCGGACCTGGCGTTCCCGGCCAGCGTCGATGCCACCGAATTCGGCGAAAGCACCTACGACAATGCGCTGCCGTGGACCCGCATCGCCGCGGTGCCGCACACCCAGTACGGCAACTTCGCGCCGCTGTTGCCGAAGCTGGAAACGCGTCATGACTCGCGCATCGCCACCGACAAGGAATTCCAATGGTGGAACGAGGACGTGGAGCAGTTCCGTACCGAAGCGGCGAAGAAGTACGTTTCGCTGAATGAAGCGACCCGTCGTGCCGAGCGCGAGCGCCAGGACACCCAGCGCAAGCAGCGCCAGATCGTGCGCAAGGAACTGGGCCTGGCCCTGGACCCGCTGGCCGATGACAGCAGCGATGATGGCCTGACCGGCAACGAGCGCGACATCGTCAAGGATGCCGCCCGCGAGAAGGCCGCCGAGAAGCGCCCGGACCCGCTGCTGCGTGAATCGGCCTCGATCCTGGCCGACGCGGTGAACCTGCTGGAGGCCGACCGTCCGCTGTCGGCACAGGTGCTGCCGCAGTCCACCGCCGCAGGCCGCTGGGCCGACTGATTGACTGAGGAGGGGGCGGAGGGGTTTAAGTCGTTGGTGCCACAAGCGACTTAAACCCCTCCGTCCCCTTTTTGCATGAACCGGGAGCAACGGTGGCGGCCGGGCCAAGCAGTATCGACCCGGCGCACACGGGCAGGGGGCTACCCTCGGGCTACCGTCTTTGCAGGAGTACCCATGCGGGCCTCCCTCCTCTCCGCTTCCCTGTTGGCCGCCACCAGTGCCCTGGCATTGACCGCGTGCGGTGGCCGCGCCGCCGACAGCAGTCTGCTGCGGGAGTCCTTCGACTCCGGCGACACCTTCTCGCGCACCGTCGATGGGCGCCCGGCCGACGCCTGCGAGGCGGCACGGCGCACGTTGCTCAGCCAGGGCTATGCCATCGCACGGTCGGACGACGCGCAGGTGGAAGGCAACAAGAATTTCCAGCCGCGCGAGGATGACCACGAACAACTGGTGCTGCGTATCTCCTGTGCGCCGCGTGGCAGCCAGGCGCTGGTGTTCGTCAGCGCCGTGCAGGACCGTTATGCGCTGAAGAAGAGCCCGACCTCGGCCAGCGTCGGCGTGGGCGCGCTGGGCTCGGTGTCGCTGCCGTTCGGCAGCAATGACGACTCGCTGGTGAAAGTGGCCAGCAGCACGATCACCGATGCCGAATTCTATCGGCGCTTCTTCCAGCGCCTGCAGCAGTACCTGCCGGCGGCAGCGAAAGCAGAACCGCAACCGCAACCACAACCGGCCGCGTCGCCGCCTCCTGCCGGGCCTGAGCCCGAACCCGCGCCGGCAGCAACGGACCAGGGCTGAACGTGCGCGGCAGGGTGATGGTATGGGCCCTGCTGTTGGTCTGGCCCTTGAGCGCGCTGGCTGGGACGGCCGAGTGCAGCCAAGGCCTGCTGCAGCGGTTGGGCTGGCGCTTTGAAACTGCAGCCATCAGCACACCACAGGTGCAGGGCGGGCCGGTCTGTACGCGAGCCTCGCTGGCCGAAGCGCAGGCCGCCGGCGATCTACGCGTGCGCTTGCCGGAGACGTTGGCCGATGCGGACCGCCAGGCCCTGTTGCAGCAGCTGCTGGACGATCCGGTCACGGTCTGTGCCTACGCCTTCGAACTGGGCGCGGCGGTACAACGGGCCACGCAGGCACTGCAGGACAATGAGTCCTTCCGCTTCACCGGTGTGCAGCTGGGCTGGATCGGCTTTGGCGCTCGTGGTGCTCCGGCACAGGGATGGCAGCGGGTACGCAGCTTCGGCCGCGGCTATGTGCCTGCCGCCAGCAACAGCCGCGCACTGGATGCGTTCTACACCGGCCGGGTGCGTGCCGAGTGCGGTGTCGGCCGTCAGGTCGCGCAGCTGGCTACGCAGCGCGAGCTGTACGGCGATGCGGCCTTCGATGCGGAATTCGCGCCGGGGGAGCTGTCCATCGGCACCTTCCTGGGTCTGCACGACACCGACAGCATCCTGCTGGGCGCACAGGCTGGCCAGTTCCTGGCCGACGGCAAGGCCGTGCGCACGTCGGCGATGGGGCGGCAGGCATTCGTCGGATTGCCCGGCTTCATCGAACACGTATTCGACAAAGGCACGCTGGACGACCTCAGCAACCAGGCGGAGAACTTCGTCGTGGTGGCGGTGGGCGAGGGGGCCGCGCGAGCCTTGGCAGAACACGGCGGCCTGGCCTGGTACGACCAGCGCAATCGTGCCCTGTGGCAGTTGGCGCAGGGCATTCCGCGTGTCGGCCAACGCTATTTCGAGCGGCTGCTGTACGAGCGCGATCCGGCCCTGCGTGCGCAGCTGGCCCCGCGCTATCGCGACGTCGTGCAGCAGATGGACCAGTTGCTGGACGATGCGTTCTACCAGCAGTTCGTGATCTACGTGCACCCACGCGGTATACGTCCTGTCGGCTATCACATCATCCGCCTGCTCGACCGCAATCCGCGCACGCCGTTTTCCATCGACCTGGCGTTGCACAATCTGCATACCACGCTCTACCGGCGTTGGCGCGAGGCGCAGCTGCGCCACTGCGCGACGACCGGCCGGCCAGGCAGCCTGACTTCCGACAACAACTGAAGGTGAAACAATGGATATTGCAATGATCGGCCTCGGCCGCATGGGCGCCAACATGGCCCAGCGCCTGCACCGCGGCGGCCACCGCGTGGTTGGCTACGACCCGGGCGAGGGCGCCCGCCAGCGCGCCGCCGAGGCCGGCCTGGAAGTAGTGGATTCGCTGGCCGCCGCAGTGGCCGCGCTGCCGGTGCCGCGCGTGGTGTGGCTGATGGTGCCGGCCGGCGAGACCGTGGACCAGACGCTGGGGCAGTTGAGCCCGCACCTGGCCGAAGGTGACATCGTCATTGACGGTGGCAACTCCAACTACCAGGACTCGATCCGTCGCGCCAAGGCGCTGGCCGAAGATGACCTGGGCTACGTGGACTGCGGCACCAGCGGCGGCGTGTGGGGCCTGCAGGAAGGCTACAGCCTGATGGTGGGTGGCGATGCCGCGGTGGTCGAACAGATCGCACCGCTGCTGCGCACGCTGGCCCCGGCGGAAGACCGCGGCTGGGCGCGCGTCGGCCCGTCCGGCGCAGGCCACTTCACCAAGATGGTCCACAACGGCATCGAGTACGGAATGATGCAGGCCTACGCCGAAGGCTTCGCGCTGATGGAGCGCAAGCAGGAGATGGAACTGGACCTGGCGCAGGTGGCCGAGGTGTGGCGCCACGGCAGCGTGGTGCGTTCGTGGCTGCTGGACCTGAGCACCGAAGCCCTCAAGCGCAACCCCTCGCTGGATGGCATCGCACCGTACGTGGAGGATTCCGGCGAAGGCCGCTGGACCGTCGCCGAAGCGATTGCGCTGGACGTACCGGCACCGGTGATCACCCTGTCGCTGCTCGAACGCCTGCGTTCGCGCGAGTCGAACTCGTTCACCGACCGCCTGCTGTCAGCGATGCGCAACGAATTCGGCGGCCACGCCATCAAGAAGTCGTAAGTACCGGCGCCGGGGTCGGATCCCTTTCCGCAGGGAAGGGCTCTGACCCCGTAACTGAAAGCCTTCTTTGATCGTTTCGACGTCATCCACGCATGGCGTGGATCTACTGTCAGCCATCGTCCGTCCGCATGGGTCACGCATGGGGTCAGAGCCCGTTGCCAAGCAACGTGATCCGACCCCGGCAGATCGCGTGACCCCGCCATCCCTCAGCAGCCCAGCTTTTGACGTTGCCGTTGCCGTTGCCTCGGCGGGTGCAGGGCGCAGCCCTGCCGATCACCCCAACCGAACCCGCCGTCCCTCGCGCGCACTCTCCATCCCCGCCTGCAGCAACCGCATCACCTGCAGCGCCTGCTGCGCGCTGACCGTCGGCTCACCCTCGCCCCGCATCGCCGCTGCGAAGTCGGCATACAGGCGCCGGTAATCACCGGGCAGGTTGTCCACGGTGCAGCGCTGCACGTTGTCCTCCGCATCGCAGTGCAGCAGTTCGCCGTGGCGCGGATCGATGCCCCAGCCCGGCGCGCCTGGCGCAACGCCGCGACGCAGCTGCGCCTCCTGCACGTCCAGGCCATGCTTGATCCAGCTGGCACGCGTGCCATGCACCGCGAAACGGGGGGCAGGCGCAGCGACCAGTGAACCGGCGTGCACGATCGCGCGATGGCGCGGGTAGTGCAGCACCGCATGAAAATAGTCGACGCCGCTGCCGCCTTCGCGCTGCACGGCAAGGTCCGCATCGATCGCCTGCGGACAGCCGAACAGCACCAGCATCTGGTCCAGCAGGTGCGGCCCCAGGTCGTACCACAGGCCGCTGCCCGGCCCCTCCTGCTCGCGCCAGCGTTCGCGCACCTGCGGGCGGTAGCGGTCGAAATGCGCGTGGCATTCGGCGATGTCACCGAGCGTGCCGTCGGCAAGCAGCGCCTGCAGGGTCAGGAAGTCCGCATCGAAGCGCCGGTTCTGGAACACGGTGGCGATGCGTCCAGCTTCGCGCGCTGCGGCCAGCACCTGCTCGGCTTCGTCCACGGTCACCGCGAATGGTTTATCCACCAGCACATGCTTGCCGGCGGCCAGCGCGGCGATGGCCAACGGCGCGTGCTGTTCGTTCGGCGTGGCAATCACCACCGCATCCACCGCAGGGTCATCGAAGACCTCCTGCGCGGTAGCGCGTACGTGGACGTCGCTGAAGGTGCGCAGCAGCGTATCGCGCTGCGAACTGACGACACTGTGCAGGGCCAGCCCCGGCGTGTGCTGGATCAGCGGGGCGTGGAAGACACGGCCGGCCAGGCCGTAGCCGATCAGGGCCAGTTGCAGCTCGGGGCGCATGGGAAGACTCCGCGCGGATCGGAAAGTACAGGACAGGAACCTCAGGGTAAACGAGATGACTGCGCGCCCGGAAGCTGAACCGTTCCCGCTGCAGGTATGCCCATTCACGTGAGCATGACCGCAGCGCCACGTCTGCACTACAAGCACTTGGCGACACTGGGCGCACCAACCAGTAGGAGAACCACACGATGAGCACCACGACCCGTACGCTGTTGGCTTCCGCCCTCACCCTGGGCCTGGCGCTGTCCTCCTCGGCCGCATTCGCCCAGGACGCCGCAGCGAAGAGCCCGCCGAAAACCGATCATTCGGCGATGACCCATGCCGACCGCCATGATTCCAACGAGCCGGTCACCGACAGCTGGATCACCACCAAGGTCAAGGCCGATCTGCTCGCCAGCAGCAATGTGCCGGGTACCGAAGTGAAGGTGGAGACGGTCAATGGCGTGGTCAGCCTGAGTGGCACCGTTGCCACCAAGGCCGAGCATGACAAGGCCATCGCCACCGCCAAGGGCATCAAGGGCGTGACCCGCGTTGATGCCGCCGCGCTGAAGGTCAGTGCCGCCAAGAAGCGCTGATCGACACCGCAGGTTGCCAGCAGGGGCGCTCCCACGGGGGCGCCCCTGTTTTTGTAGCGTCGGGCCTGCGCGATGCCTGCGGATGGGCGCCCCGCCGAACGACCCATTACCCCAGAGATGTGACCGGCTGCGCTATATTGCCGGTTCCGCCGTGGCTGATCCTGCCCGGATCGCTCTCCCCGGCTGAGCTGACGAGGAACTATGGCGCTGGTTTTCAGTGATGACATCTGGGATCGCTGGCGACTGCCTGCTTTGGCACTGGCAGCGGCAGCCATCATCGTGGTCCCGTGGTTGACCCTGCGCAAACTGCAGCAGGACAACGAGCTGGCGATGGGCTGGGTGACCCATACCCAGCAGGTGACCGTAGCCCTGCAGCAGCTGCAGACCGACGTGCGCGACATCGAATCGGCTGCGTTGACGCTGTCCAAGGGCGTGGATGCGCCGGGCCTACGCGAGCGCATGGCCAAGGCCAACGACATCCCCGAGCGCCTGGCCGAACTGGGCCGGATGACCCGCGACAATCCCGACCAGCTGATCCGCATCGGCCGCATCCAGTCGATGCTGGAAGGCCGTATGGGGGTTGCGCGTGAGCTGGCGAAGTCCGAGCCCAACAGTGACCAGCGCGAGCTGGTGCAGGACCTGAGCACGCGCTATCCGATCCGCGGCCTGGTGGAAGAACTGCAGGCCAGCGAGGAAGCGCTGCTGGCCCAGCGCGCCGCCCAGGCGGAGCGACAGAAGCGGCAGACCAACTTCGTCTCGTGGAGCTCGCTGCTGGTACAGCTGGCGCTGCTCGGCCTGGTGCTGTGGCTGCTGCAACGACAGATTGGCCGCCGCCTGCAGGCTGAACGACAGTCGCAGCGCGCCGCTGCGCGCGCGGCATCGGTGCTGCAGACCGTGCGTGAACCGATCGTGCTGCTGGATCGCGAGCTGCGCGTGCAGCTGCACAATCCCGCGTTTTCCGAGTTGTACGGGCTGCAGGATGAGCGTGCCGATGGCCTGCTGCTGGAAAACGTAGGCGACGGCGCATGGCGTGACCCGGTGGTTCGCCAGCGTCTGGCCGACGTATTGCTGCGCGGTCGCGAACTGTGGGATTTCGAACACGAACAACGCACCGTCGACGGCATGTCCCGCTACATGCTGCTCAACGCGCGGCGCATGCCGCTGCCTGACACCGACGATGAAGTGGTGCTGCTGACCGTCAGCGACGTGACCGTGCAGCGTGCGGTGCAGACACGCGTCGAAGAGTTGAATCGGCAGCTGGAAGGCAAGGTTGCCCAGGTCTCGGAGGTCAACCGCGAGCTGGAAGCGTTCAGCTACTCGGTGTCGCACGACCTGCGTGCGCCGCTGCGCCATGTCGCCGGTTTCTCGGACAAGCTGTCGCGCCATCTGGGCGAGGCGGCTGACGAGAAGAGCCAGCACTACCTTGGGGTGATCTCCGGTTCAGCGCGGCGCATGGCCACGTTGATCGACGACCTGCTGGTCTATTCGCGGCTGGGCCGCGCAGCGATGCGCCAACAGACCGTGGACATGCAGTCGCTGGTGGCCGATACGCGCGCGATGCTCGACGCGAACGTGCAGAGCGAAGCCGAGAGCAGCGGCCATGCCCATCAGGTGGAGTGGAGCATCGCGCCGCTGCCGATCGTGGTGGGCGACGAAAACATGCTGCGCCAGGTCTGGCTGAACCTGCTGGGCAACGCGGTGAAATACTCGGCCAACCGCGAGCCGGCGAAGGTCCGCGTGGACTACCAGCAGCAGCCCGATGGCGGTCATCAGTTCACGGTCAGCGACAATGGTGCAGGCTTTGACATGGCCTACGCCGGCAAGTTGTTCGGCGTTTTCCAGCGCCTGCACAAGGCCAGCGACTATCCCGGCACCGGTATCGGCCTGGCCAGCGTACGCAGGGTGCTGACCCGCCATGGCGGCCGCATCTGGGCCGAAGCCGCACCGGATGCCGGCGCCACCTTCCACTTCTATCTTCCCCCCGTGCTCGACGCGGACAAACAGGGCCCCATCGCATGACGACGCTGCGCACCATCCTCCTTGCCGAAGACAGCCCGGCCGACGCCGAAATGGCGATCGATGCGCTGCAGGAAGCGCGGCTGGCCAATCCCATCGTGCACGTCGAAGACGGCGTGGAAGTGATGGATTACCTGCTGCGCCGTGGCGCCTTCGCCAGCCGCGAGGAAGGCCTGCCGGCGGTGCTGCTGCTGGACATCAAGATGCCGCGCATGGATGGCCTGGAAGTGCTGCGGCAGATCCGCGAACACGATGAGCTGAAGCGGTTGCCGGTGGTGATCCTGTCCTCCTCGCGCGAGGAAAGCGACCTGGCCCGCAGCTGGGACATGGGCGTGAACGCGTATGTGGTCAAGCCGGTGGACGTGGACCAGTTCTTCGGCGCCGTGCAGACCCTGGGCAAGTTCTGGGCACTGATCAACCAGGCTCCGGAGATCGAGTAGGCCCATGCCCCTGACCGGTCCCGCGCTCGGCGCCCTACGCATCCTGCTGGTGGAAGATTCCCCCGAGGATGCCGAGCTGATGTCCGAACAGATGCTCGATGCAGGCCTTGAGGCCACGTTCGAGCGTGTCGAGAGTGCGGACGACCTGCGCCATGCGCTGGCGCGCTTCCAGCCGGACATCGTGCTGTCCGACCTGAGCATGCCAGGCTTCTCCGGCGACGACGCGCTGCGCATCGTGCGCGACGCGTTGCCGGACGTGCCCTTCATCTTCGTCTCCGGCACCATGGGCGAAGAGAATGCGGTGGCGGCCCTGCAGAAGGGCGCCAACGATTACATCATCAAGCACCAGCCGGCACGCCTGCCGTCGGCCGTGGCGCGCGCGGTGCGTGAGGCACGCAGCGCCATCGAGCGCTCGCGGGTGGAAACCGAGCTGATGCGCGCGCAGCGGCTGGAAAGCCTGTCGTTGCTGGCGGCGGGTCTGAGTCACGATCTGCGCAACATCCTGCAGCCGCTGCTGATCATGCCGGACCTGCTGAAGGCGCGTACCGAAGATCCGCAACTGCACCACCTGGCCGATGTGATCGCCGAGTGCGGTCGCCGTGGCCATGAGATGGCCGAATCGATGCTGTCGTTCGTGCGTGGGTCGCGCAAGGCCAGCGAGCGCATCCACATCGATGACCTGTTCCAGGCCGTGGCGCTGCTGTTGCGCAGCAACGTGCCCGATGGCGTCCGCCTGGACCTTGTGGTCGAGGATGAGGGGCTGGTGGTCGATGCCAACTACACCGAATTGCAGCAGGTGCTGTTGAACCTGGCGCTCAACGCGATCCAGGCGATGCCTGATGGCGGCAACCTGAGTCTGACCGCCAGCCATGGCGGCCAGCGCGATGGCGAGGACTGGCTGCGCATCGCGGTGGTCGATGAAGGCACCGGCATGGATGCGGACACGCTGTCGCATCTGTTCAATCCGTTCTTCACCACCAAGGCCGATGGCACCGGGCTGGGCCTGATTTCCTGCAAGCGCATCGTTGAAGGCGCCGGTGGCAGCATCCACGTCAACAGCCAGCTGGGGCAGGGCACCTGCTTCGAGCTGCGCTTGCCGATGCATGCCAGCGCCGAGGGCGGCGAACCGATCGAACAACTGGTGGCGCTGGGCAGTGGCCAGTCGATCCTGGTGGTCGATGGTGAAGCCACGCGCCTGTCGCTGCTGGGCAATGCGCTGTCCAGCCAGGGCTATCAGCTGCAGCTGGCCTCCGATGGCCCGGCCGCACTGCGCTGGATGCAGCAGGAGGCGATGCCGGCGCTGGTGATTGCCGATGCCGGCTCCAAGCTGTTGTCGGCCAGCCAGCTGCTGGGCGAGATGGCCACGCTCGGATACCGGGGCCCGGCACTGGTGCTGGAAGATGCTGCCGGGGAAATGCCGGCAGATGTGTTCCCCGCCGGCATCGAGGTGCACCTGCTGCGCAAGCCGCTGCAGATGCAGCAGGTGTTCCGCGCGGTGGCCGACGCGCTGGGCTGACGTCGAGGGAACGCCGTAGAGCCGAGCCCATGCTCGGCTGCTGTCTGCATCGGCTGTGTCTACCGAGCATGGGCTCGGCTCTACAGGTGTGCAGCGGCGGCGTTTCAGCCCGGGCGATCCGTCGTTTCCCACGGAAACCGTGGCAGGCTTTCCACCGCCTGTTCCAGCCGCCGCGACCAGTTCTGATGGATGTCGGCGTATAGCGCTGAATCGGCGCCCAGCCGCAGCTGCTGGCTGATCCGCAGTTCGCCGGCGCGCAGCAGCGCCAGGTCGACTGGCAGGCCCACCGACAGGTTGGAGCGGATGGTGGAATCCAGGGACACGATCGCGGTGCGTGCGGCATCCTCCAGGCGCGTGGACGGGGTCAGGATGCGGTCCAGGATCGGCTTGCCGTACTTGGATTCACCGATCTGCAGATAGGGTGTCTCCGGCGAGGCGGCGATGGCGTTGCCCAGTGGGTAGACCATGTACAGGCCGGGCTGTTCGCCGGCAATCTGCCCGCCGAAGATCAGCGTCGCCTGGGTGTTCACCCCGTCATGGCCGTGTTCGGTGTGCTGGCTCTGCACCTGGCTGTCCACCAGCAGGGAGCCGACGTAGGCCGCCGCCTCGAACAGATGGGCCATGTCGCGCAGGTTCGGCGTGCGCCGCTCCTCGGCATCGCGCTTCAGCCGCGACACCAGCAGCTGGGTCGTGGCCAGGTTGCCGGCGGCCATCACCACGTAGGCGGCCTGGCCGGGATATTCGAACACGTGCAGTTTGCGGTGCACGCGGACATCGTCCAGCGCGGCATTGGTGCGGGTGTCGGCGGCGAAGACCAGGCCCTCGTCCACCTCGATTCCAACGCAATAGGTCATGTCGGTGCCCTATCATATGCGTCCCGGATTGTAGGCAGGCCGTTGTGACGATGGCATGCCCGCGCTCCACCTGATTGCCGTCACCGGAACCGCATGACCACCGTGCTCCTGAGCCTGGGCAGCAACGTCCACCCCCGCCGCTACCTCCACGCTGCGGTGGCGGCCCTGCGCGAGCGCTTTGGTGCGCTGCAGGTGTCTGCCGCCTACCGTACCGCCGCCGTCGGTTTCGAGGGTCCGGCCTTCCTCAACAATGGCGTTGCCATCGAGACCGACCTGCCGCTGCAGGAACTGGATGACTGGCTGCATGCGCTGGAAGATGCGCACGGTCGTGACCGCAGCGGTCCGCGTTTCTCCGACCGGACCCTGGATGTCGACGTGGTGTTCTATGGCGACCTGGTGGTGGAAGGCCCCGGCCATCTGCGCATTCCGCGCCCGGAACTGAAACATGCCTTCGTGCTGAAGCCGCTGGCTGATATCGCCCCGGATTTCATCGATCCGGTCAGCGGCCTGGACCTGGCCACGTTGTGGCGCGCACACAAGCAGCATGGCGAAGCGTTCGAGACGGTCGAGCTGGACCCCGACGCGCTGGATTGACCCGACGCAGCCCCCCATGGGGTGGCTCTACAGTAGAGCCACCCCATGGGGGGCTGAACGATCAACTCACCGTACGCCCACCATCCACGCGCAGGGTGTGGCCGGTGACGAAGCTGGCCTCGGCCGCCAGCCAGTACACCGCTTCGGCGATTTCCTCGACCGTGCCGATCCGCGCCAGCGGCGTGCGCGCCAGCAGCGCCTCGCGGGCGAAATCGTCCTTGCCCTGTTCCGGCCACAGGATCGCACCGGGCGCCACTGCATTCACCCGCACCTTCGGCGCCAGTTCCAGCGCCAGCGAGCGGGTCGCCATCTCCAGCGCCGCCTTGGCCATCGTGTAGGCGATGTGGTTGGGCATCGGGTCGGTGCCGTGCAGGTCGGTCAGGTTGACGATGCAGCCGTGCTGGCGGCGCAGGTACGGCGCGGCGGCCTGGGCCAGCAGCAGCGGTGCGCGCGCGTTGACCGCGTACAGCTCGTCCATCGCCTCGGCGGTGACCTGGCCGAGCGGGGTGGGGAAGAAGTTGGAGGCGTTGTTGACCAGCGCATCGAGGCGGCCGAAGTGGGTCACTGCCTGCTCGACCAGATCGGCCAGGGCGTCGGCGTCGCGCAGGTCGGCCTGCAACGCCAGCACGCTGCCGGGGCGCTCGTTGTCCAGGTTGAAGGCGGCCTGCTGCAGTTCGGCGCTGGAGGTATGGGCGTGCAGCACCACCGACCAGCCACAGGCGTGGAACTGGCGGGCGATGGCCGCGCCGATCCGGCGCGCGCTGCCGGTGATCAGGGCCACGGGGGCGGTGTCACTCATCGAGGGTCCTCCAAGGCTCGGCTATCCTGTGCACCATTGTCACCGCATTCGAAGACGCCATGCAGCCTACCTTCCCCCTGCCCGAAGCCGATGCCCTGGCCCACAGCGACCAGCTGGCCGCCGCCCTGCGTGCCGAGATACTCGCACAGGGCGGGGCGATGCCGTTCTCCCGCTTCATGGAGCTGTGCCTGTACACGCCGGGCTGGGGTTACTACAGCGCCGGTGCCAGCAAATTCGGCGGCAGTGGCGATTTCACCACCGCACCCGAGCTGGGCAGCCTGTTCGCCGGCAGCGTGGCCAATGCACTGGCGCCGGTGTTCGGCCAGCTTGATGCACAGGCACGGATGCTGGAACTGGGTGGCGGCACCGGTGCCTTCGCCGAGGCGGTGCTGCTGCGCCTGGCCGAGCTGGACGCATTGCCAGCCCGCTACGCGATCCTCGAACCCAGCGCGGACCTGCGCCAGCGCCAGCAGGAGCGCCTGCAGCAGAACCTGCCGCCCGAGCTGGCCGGCCGGGTGGAATGGCTGGATCGTCCGTTCGAGGACGACTGGGACGGCGTGGTGTTCGCCAATGAGGTGATCGATGCGCTGCCGACACCGCGCTTCCTGATCAAGGACGGCGAGGTGTACGAGGAAACCGTCGAGCTGGACGGGCAGGGCAACTTCATCCGTGGCGCGCAGCCGGCCGACCTGCTGCTCAACGGCGCGGTGCGCCATCTCGAACGCTACCTGGAAAAGCCCTTTGCCGACGGCTACCGTTCCGAGGTGCTGCCGCAGCTGCCGTATTGGTTGCAGGCAGTGGCCGGCGGCCTGCGCCGTGGCGCGATGCTGTTCGTGGATTACGGCTACAACCGGGGCGAGTTCTACCAGGAAGAGCGCGATGATGGCACCGTACGCGCGTTCTACCGCCACCACGTGCACAACGAGATCCATCGTTGGCCGGGCCTGCAGGACATCACCGCATCGGTCGATTTCACTGCCATGGCCGAGGCCGGCCTGCACGGCGGTTTCGACCTGGCCGGCTACTGCAGCCAGGCCAGTTTCCTGCTCGGCAACGGCCTGGACCAGGTACTGACCCTGGCCGAGGAGCGCACCGATGAAGTGGGCCGCATCCAGCTGCGCGACCAGGTGAAGAAGCTGACCCTGCCAACGGAGATGGGCGAGCGTTTCCAGGCCATTGGCCTGCAGCGCGACGTTGATTTCGAACCGGCGTTCGAACTGGGCGATCTGAGCTGGCGCCTGTGAGTGCAGCGTTGCCGGTGATCAAGCCGCTGCGGCGGCCACGCCTGTGGAGCGCGCTGTGGATGTTGGCGGTGCTGACGGTGATCGTGGTCTGCCTGATTCCGCCGCCGCCGATTCCGCTGCCGGAAAACAGCGACAAGGGTGAGCACTTCCTGGCCTATTTCATCCTGGCCGGCAGCGCGGTGCAGCTGTTCCGGCGTGGCCGTCCGCTGCTGTGGGTGGGGGCTGGCCTGGTGCTGATGGGCATCGGCATCGAATTTGCGCAGGGCGCGTTGACCAGCAACCGCATGGCCGATCCGATGGATGCGGTGGCCAACACCATCGGCGTGTTGGCGGGGATGGCCACCGCATTGACCCCGCTGCGCGACATCCTGTTGCGCTGGCGGGGGTAACGTTCCTGTAGAGCCGAGCCCATGCTCGGCTTGCCGATTGAAAAGCAGCCGAGCATGGGCTCGGCTC
>NZ_JBHZOP010000037.1:0-18464 GCF_042787595.1 Stenotrophomonas sp. YIM B13575
GCCGGGCCATGCCCGGCGTTGCACAGGACCGCCGGGCATGGCCCGGCGCTACCCGGCGCGTGCCTGCAGCACACGCCTATAATTCCGCGATGAATTCCACTGCTATCGCTTCCGACGACTTCCTGGGTCACCCCAAGGGCGTCTACGTCTGCTTCTTCACCGAAATGTGGGAGCGCTTCTCCTTCTACGGCATGAAGGCGCTGCTGCTGCTGTATCTCACCAAATACCACCTGTTCGGCGACAAGGCCGGGTTGGACCTGCTCGGTGCCTACGGCGGCCTGGTGTACTGCATCCCGGTGTTCGGCGGCATGCTGGCCGACCGCTGGCTGGGCATGCGCCGGGCGGTGCTGTTCGGCGGCATCCTGCTGGTGCTCGGCCACCTCGGCATGGCCTTCGAGGGCCACGCGGCGTACCGGGTCAATGGTGAAGTGGTGCGCGACACCTCGGCACTGGCCGTGACCTACCTGTCGCTGGCGCTGATCATCATGGGCGTCGGCTTCCTCAAGCCGAACATCTCCACCATCGTCGGCAAGCTCTACCCACAGGACGATCCGCGCCGCGATTCGGGCTTCTCGCTGTTCTACGCCGGCATCAACCTGGGCGCCCTGTTCTCCTCGCTGGTGTGCGGTTTCCTCGGCGAGGTCTACGGCTGGAAGTATGGTTTCGGTGCGGCCGGCATCGGCATGATCGCCGGCCTGGCGATGTTCCTGTGGGGCCAGAAGTACCTGCAGGGCCACGCCGAACCGCCGCAGCCGGCCACGTTGAAGCAGAAGGTGCTGGGCCTGCCGCGCGAATGGCTGATCTACCTGTGCGCGGTGATCAGCGTGCTGCCGGTGGCCTGGCTGATGTGGGCGGCCGGCAACGGTGCCTTCGCGCTTGGCGGTGAAATCAGCCTGGCGCTGATGCTGATGCTGGTGGTGCTGGGCGGCGTGCTGGTCTGGTTCGCGTGGTTCACCGGCACGAAGTGCACGCCGGTGCAGCGCCAGCAGATGATCGCGCTGATGGTGCTGATCTTCATGGCGCTGGTGTTCTTCACGATGTACGAGCAGTCGTACGGCTCGTGGGTGACCTTTACTGATCGCCTGCTGACCAAGGACATCGTGCCGGCGCTGGTGATCCGCGAAGGCTCGCCGCTGCCGTGGTCGATCGTGTCGCTGCTGCTGGCGCCGCTGGGCTTCGTGGTCAGCGCGCGCTTGTCCGAACGCCGTCCTGGTTCGGCCGCGCCGCGTACGTTCTTCATCGGCATCGTTGCGCTGATGCTGGTGCTGCTGGTGCGTGACTGCCTGGTGATTCCGCAGACCGCCGGTTCGCTGACCTATCTGGGCGGCCTGTTCCTGGTGTTGCTGGCGCCAGCCTTCGCTGCGCTGTGGACGTGGATGGACCGCCGCGGCTGGGAACCGGGCAAGCCGGTGAAGTCCGCCTGGGGCCTGGTGATCGGCGCGCTGTCGTTCGTGCCGCTGGCACTGGCCGCGCAGCACGTCGGCGCCACCGGCGAGATGGCCAGCGTGTGGTGGCTGGTACTGGCCTACTTCCTGCTGGCCAGCGGCGAGATGTGCCTGTCGCCGGTGGGCCTGTCGGCGGTGACCCAGCTGGCGGTACCGCGGGTAATGAGCCTGATGATGGGCACCTGGTTCCTGGCGACAGCCTTCTCGGAAACGCTGGCCGCGCTGTTCGGCAAGCTGGCGGCGATCGACGTGCCCGAAGGCGAAACACTGGACATGGCCGCGGCCGCCGGCGCCTATGCGCACCTGTTCTGGCTGCTGATGTGGATCGGCCTGGGCTGCGCGTTGCTGGCCTTCATCGCTGCGCCGCTGTTGAAGCGGATGATGCATGGGGTGAAGTAGGCCGATAGCGTCACCCTGGAGCGCCTTTCACCATTGCCGCGCCGAAGGCGACATCGTTTTCGTACAAATTGCATGTGAGGCAGTCGAAGGGGGAGGCAGGATGCGACCTCCCTCCACTCCCCCCTCTGTCATGCGCTCTTCCACATTGGCCCGCACCCCGCTGGCTCTGCTCATCTCGACCTGTCTGCTCGCCCCGGTTCCGGCGTTCGCGGACGACACATCCCCCTCCTGCAAGGACACCGAGCAGGCCCACTGCGATGCCGACACCGGCATTTCTGGCTGGTGGTGGGGCGGCCTCGCAGCCTTGGGCCTGGGTGCTGCGGCAGCCGGCGGCGGCGGCGGCGGCGGCGGCGGCAGTGAGGGTGGCAGCGGTGGCGGTGGCGGTGGCACGTCCCCGCCCGGCCAGGAAGGCGGCCAGTTCGGCAACAATCAGGTGCTGTCGGCGGCAGGCACCCAGGCGACCTGGCATCAGCCGGTCACCACCCGTATCACCGGCCGTACCCGCAACGAGGGGCAACTGCAGTTGCTGGCAGGTACGCTTCACCTCGTTGGCGAAGGCGAGCTGCGCAATACCGGCAGCCTGACCGTCGGAAACGCCAGCACCCTGCGCATCGATGGCGATGCAGACCTGGACAATCATGGCGCGCTACGCGTCGAAGGCGCCCTCCAGCTCGCGGGCGATGGAAGCCTGGAGAACTTCAGCCGGGCCGACTTCATCGGCGCGCGCGTACAGGCAGCAGGTGAAGCAGGGATCGACAACAACGGCGCCATGCATGTGCAGGGCGGCCAATGGTCTTTCACACAGGATTCGGACCTGGACAACGGCCGCAATGGCGTGCTCGATATCAGCGGCACCAGCTTCGCCCTGCGCGACCGTGCCGAAGTGGAGAATGAAGGCCGCATCCTGGCGCGCGACCTCGCCGTTGGCAGCGCGCTGTTCGATGCAGTGACCGGGGCGTGGGGTACCGATCGCGATGCGATCGATGTGCTCGACAACCGCGGTCACATCCAGCTCGACGGCGCCAATGGCAGCGTGCTTCACCTGGTGGCGGACAGCCATGCCAGTCATGCCGTCAACCGCAGCGGTGCCAGCATCCAGAGTTCAGCGCGCAACAGTGCCCTGCTGCATGCAGAAGGCACGTACGCCACGGTGCTCAACCAAGGCACGTTGACCGTCACCGGCGACGGCGCGGTGGCGATGCGCGGGGCGCGCGGCGCGACCCTGATCAACGATGGCGTGATCAACCTGGGCACGGCCTCCAACAATCAGGGACGCGGCATGGTGGCCATGCAGTCCGATGGCAGCGCAACGATGAACAACCGGCGCGGCGGGGTGATCAACATCCATGCCGCAGATTCGTTCGCCTTCCAGATCGCCGCGGGCGGCAGCGGCCGGCTGATCAACAACGGCGTGGTAAACGTATACGGCCAGGGCAGTGGCCTGCATGCAGATGCTGATTCGACCGCCGCAGACCGCCCCGGCGGTGATCTTGGCTGGCAGGCGCCGCGCGGCATCCGCGGCTACACGGTTGGCACCAATGCCGACGGCAGCGCGGGTCAGCTGGTGCTATATGACGGCGGACAGCTGCACGACGTTGCGGTGGACACCGGCTTCACGCGCGGCACCGATGCCTCGCACGTGGTGCTGCGCAATGTGGTCAGCGGCGCCGAAGGCGGCGAGCAGAACATCCGCAGCGCCAGCGTGGTCTGGCATGCGCACGCCGAACGCGATTCGCAGGGCAACGTGGATGTGACGATGGAGCGCCGAGACTACCGTGAGCTGGCCAGCGATGACCAGCAGCAGATCGCATCCGCGCTGGAAAACGCATACCGCAACGACGCGCTGTTCCACAGCCTGGAAGTGGCCGACCAGCAAACCTTCCAGAACGCACTGCAGCAGCTGTCCGGCGCCAGCCTGGTGGGCAGTGCGTTGCGCGTGGCCAGCAACGCCGACGCGCTGTGGTCGCAGTTGGCTGCGCAGCCGGCCGGACAGTCGCGCGCGCTGGCCTTTGGCGGCGGGCAGGCCAATGCGTTTGGTGTGCGCGGCAACGGCGGTGCGATGCAGGTGGCGCTGCAACTGCGTGGCGGCCAGATTCTGCAACTGGCCACGGCGGCACTGTCGGGTGACCTCTCTGCGGGGGGCGGGCAGGATCGACTGCACTCCCAGTTCGCCGGTATCGGCTTGGCCCAGCAGTGGGGAGCACTGCAGCTGCGCCATCAGCTTGGCCATGAGCAACATCAGCTGCAGGGGCAGCGCCAGCTCGGCTGGGGCCAGACCCACGAGACCGCGCACAGCCAGCGCCGCATGGGCAGGACGATGCTGGCCACGACGCTCGACCTGACGTCTTCGCTGGGCAAGGTGCAGTGGCAGCCACGCATCAAGGCCAGCGCCTTCGACCAGCATGAAGCCGCCTTCCACGAACAGCATGCCAACGGCTTCGGTCTGGCAGTGGCCGCTGGCCGCCTGCAGGGCATGCAGCTGGAAGTGGGCAGCGCGTTCCAGCGTTCGCTCAGCGCGCAGTGGCACCTGCAGGCCGACGTGGCAGCGAGCCGACCGATGGCACTGCGAGAGCAGGCGCGCTCCGCGCAACTGCTGGGCGCATCGGGCAACGCCTTCGCCCTGCCCGGCGTGCGCCGCAGCGGCCTCGACCACAGGCTGCAGCTCGGCCTGAACTACCAGGCATCGAATCTGGGCTTCGGCGCGCAGCTGTCCAGCCTGCGCCAGTGGGGTGAACGCGATGTCCGCGCCGACCTTCAGTTGGGCTATCGCTTCCGCTGAAGTACCGGGCGACGGGCGCGCATGCGTCCGTCGCCGTCAGCTCAAGGCGCCTTGCCCCTGCCGGAAGCCGTCGCGGCGGCTGCCGTGCCACCGCCCAGGCTGCGCGACAGGAAAGCCAGCAATCGGGTGTAGTAATCGCGCTGGTTGGACTCGGCGTACAGACCATGCCCCTCGCGCGGGTAGTACACCGCTTCCACCGGCACGCCGGCCTGCTTCAACGCGGCCTCCATCCGCTCGGTGTGCTGCACGGGCGCGCGCAGGTCTTCGCGACCAGCGGCCAGCAGCACCGGCACCTTGATGCTTGCCGCCAGGTTGACCGGCGACACCGCATCCAGCGTGGCCGGCTCGCCCAGCCACTGCTGCAGGTAGGTCACGCCTGAAGCCCGATCCTGGATGTCGCCACGCTTGAACATCAACGGCAGGTCGTACACGCCGACATAGCCTGCCGCGCACCGGTACAGCCCGGGCTCGCGCACGACCCCCATCATCGCCGAGTAGGCACCGTAGCTGGCGCCGTAGATGCAGATGCGTCCGCCGTCAGCGATGCCCTGGCTGATCGCCCAACGGGTGGCGTCGGTCACATCGTCCTGCATCGCGCGGCCCCATTGCCGGGCAGCGGCCTGGGTGTGGGCGCGACCGTAGTTGCCCGAGCCACGGAAGTTGACCTGCAGCACCGCGTAGCCGGCCTCGGCCAACAACTGATTCTCGCGCTCGAAACCACCGTCATCGAACACACCGATCGGGCCACCGTGCGGGACCACCACCATCGGCAGATTGTGCCCATCACTGCCCTTGGGCAGGGTCAGGAAGCCATGCAGCGGCAGGCCATCGCGCGCAGCCAGGGTGACCGGGCGCACGCTGGCACCGCCCTCGCGATCGAACCAGCGATGACGACTGGTGAGAAAAGCGGCGTTGCGGGTGGCGGTGGTGTACATGAAGTAATCACCGGGATTGGTCGCCGAGCTCACCTTCACCAACAGGCGAGCGTTGTCGCGGGTGCCGGAGAGCAGGCTCACCGCCTGCCCTGGGAAGGCCTTTTCCAGCTTGCGCTGGATGCTGGCGGTCGGCGACTGCTCATCGAAGAAGGCCGTGCGCGTAACAGCGCCGACGAACTGGATGCCCACCGGCACGCGCGTGCCGGGCTGGTAGACCACGCGGGTGGGGTCAACGGTATCGTCCTGCAGCAGCGTACGCCGCTCTCCGCTGATCGGGTCCCAGCTGACCACCGCGTCGGGACCGCGGTCCTGCTCCACCACCAGGTAGGCCAGGCGGTTGTCGGCGGAGAAGCCGATCGGGCGCTCGATGCGGTGGCTGTTGCCTTCGTCGTTGATCAACGTCCAGCGATCGCGCCCTTCGCGGTAGTAGAGCTTGTTGACGTTGTCGGCAGCGGCACCGTGGGCGAAGCGCAGCTCACCTTGATTGTCGATGGTGAACGTCGCCCGCTGCACCGGTGAACGCGAAACGGGGATGCGGCGCCCGGTGATGACGTCCATCCGCTCCAGGCGCGCATTGGTGTCGTTGGCAAATGGCCACAGCGAGATCAATACATTGCGTTCGTCGGCAGGCAGCGGATCGGCCAGGAAGGCGGCAACCGGCTCGACCACGCGACCGGTCACGAAGCCGGGCTCATCCGGGCGGGCGCGATAGCCGACCAGCAGATCACCACGCTTGCCATTGGCATCGATGGCATACAGTTCGCCGGTCGGCCGTGGCTGGTCCAGCGGCCCCCATTTCTCGGCCAGACCGATCAGCAGGCGGGTATCACTGACCCAGTCGACCTCGGCGGCATGATTGTTGCGGGGCGGTCGGAAATTGCCGACCAGCTCCATCGTGTCGGTACGCAGGACCGCTACGGCGGTCGCTCCCTCCAGCGGCAAGGTCATGGCCAGGTATTCGCCGGTGGGCGAGAGCTGGATGTCATTGAACTCCGCGCGACGCACATAGCCGTCCAGCGAAACCTCCGCCGCCTCTACCCCAACCGCGCCACAGATGGCGATCAACGCGGCCAACACCCTTGCATGCTTCATGACGTCCTCCTTGAAGCCGGGCATCCCCCTGCCCGGCACCGGGTCCGCTGGCCGCGGCGGGTTTGCCTCAGGGCGCCTTGTCAGCACCCGCGGTTGCGCTGGTGCTGGCGGTGCTGCCGCCCAGGCTGCGCGACAGGAAGGCCAGCAGCCTGGTGTAGTACTCGCGCTGATGCTCTGGCCGGTAGAAGCCATGGCCTTCGGTGCGGTAATACAGGCTCTCCACCGGCGAGCCGGCCGCCTTCAGTGCGGCCTCCATACGCTCGGTGTGCTTGATCGGCGCACGCCGGTCTTCGCCTCCGGCGGCCAGGAATACAGGCACCTTCAGTTGCGCGGCCAGATTCACCGGCGAACGGGTACCCAGCGTCTTCGGATCACCCACCCAATCGCGCTGCCAAAGCATGGCCGAATCGCTCAACTGCGCCTCCCCAGTGAACATCAGCGGCAGGTCATACACGCCGACATAGCCGGCCGCGCACTGGTACAGCCCCGGCTCGCGTACCGGCCCCATCATCGCCGCGTACGCACCGTAACTGGCGCCATAGATGCAGATGCGCTTGCTGTCGGCGATGCCCTCGGCGATGGCCCAGCGCGTGGCGTCGGTCACATCGTCCTGCATCGCCGCGCCCCACTGCTTGGCACCCGCCTGGGCGAAGGCGCGCCCATAATTGGACGAACCACGGAAGTTGACCTGCAGCACCGCATACCCTGCGGCGGCCAGCATCTGTGGCTCGCTGCTGTAGCTGCCTTCATCGAACACGCCGAAGGGGCCGCCGTGCGGCAACACGACCATTGGCAGATTGCGGCCATCACTGCCCTGCGGCAATGTCAGGAATCCATGCAGCGCCACGCCGTCGCGGGCCTTCAATGCAAACGGGCGAACCGTGGCGGCCAGTTTCGGGTCGATCCATTCACTGCGGCTGAGCAGATGCTCGGCCGCCTTCGCGCGGGTGTCGAACAGGTAGAAATCACCGGGATTGCTGCCCGACCACGTCTGCACCACCACCTTGCCGCCATCGCGGGTACTGGAGGTGATGAGCACCGGGCCGCCGAACGCAGCCTCAAGGCTGCGGTACTGACGGGCATCGGCCCCCTTCTCATCGAAGAACCGGGTGCGCGGTGCATCGCCGACATACAGCGCGCCCACCGGCACGCGGGTGCCCGGGCGGAAGATGATCGCGTAAGGATCGACCACGCCATCGCGCAGCACCTCGCGCCGTTCGCCGGTCTGCGGGTTCCAGCTGACGATGGCATCGGGCCCGGTGGGCTGCTCGACCTGCAGATAGGCCAGTGCACCATCTTCGGAGAAGCCGATGGCCCCTTCCACCCGGTGGCTCAGCGATTCGTCATTGACCAGTGACCACTGCGCATTGGTCCCAGCGCGGTAGTAGAGCTTGTTGACGTTGTCCGAGGTAGCGCCGTGAGCAAAGCGCACTTCGCCCTGATGATCGGTGGTGAAGCTGGCGCGCTGCACCGGCGAGCCGGAAACGCGCACGCGACGCCCGCTGACCACATCCAGCCGCTCCACCCGAGTATAGGGATCATCGGCAAAGGGCCACACCGCAATCAGTACATTGCGGTCATCGCCGGGCAGCTCGTCGGTGAGGAAAGCCGCGACGTCCTCCACCTTCTTCGGCTGGATGCGCGTGCCCAGCCCACGGCCCTGCACGCGGTAGCCGACCAGCAGTTCGCCGCCCTTGCCATCGACATTGACGCCGTAGAGTTCACCGGTCGGTTGCGGGGTATCCAGCGCGCCAAGCTTCTCGGCCAGGCCGACCAGCAGGCGGTCATTGCTCACCCATTCGAAGGTGTTTGCGTGGTTCTTGTCCTGTGGCCGGAACACACCCGCGGGTTTGCGGTCGGACGTGCGCAGGATGATCAGCGCGGTGGAATCGTCCAGCGGTACGGTGCCGGCGACGTATTCGCCGCCCGGCGAGAGTTTGACGTCCGAGAACGACTCCGGCTTCAGGTACTTCTCCAGGTCCACCCCGCCGGTACCCGCCGACGTCCCGCCCACCACCGCGCACAGCAGCGCGGCAAATACAGTCCTGCGCATCCTTCCCCCTCCCTGCCGGACACCCTGTCCAGATTTGCCGATTCTAGGCAGGCCGACGACGGCTGCGCCAGTGACGAGCGCGCCATCGCCAGACTCAGGGCGCCTTCTGCGCATCACCGCTGGCCTGCGTCTGTGCGGTGGCTCCTCCCAGGCTGCGCGACAGGAACGCCAGCAGGTGACCGTAGTACTCGCTGCGATGCGCCTGGGTGTAGAAGCCGTGGCCCTCGGTGCGGAAATACAGGGTTTCCACCGGCGTGCCGGCCCGTTCCAGCGCGGCCTGCAGGCGCTTGCTGTGCTGGATGGGCGCACGCGCATCCTCACCACCAGCGGCCAGGAATACCGGCACCCTGATGCGATCTGCCAACGCAACCGGCGACACCTCATCCAGCGAGGCCGGATCGCCCAGCCACTGCTGCAGATAGGCGACACCGGAACGGCTGTCGCCCACATCGCCCCGGGTGTACATCAACGGCAGGTCGTAAACGCCCACGTAGCCTGCCGCGCACTGGTACAGCCCCGGCTCGCGCACCGGTCCCATCATCGCCGCGTAGGCGCCGTAGCTGGCACCGTAGATGCAGATGCGTTTGCTGTCGGCGATGCCCTCGGCGATGGCCCAGCGCGTTGCATCGGTCACGTCATCCTGCATGGCGCGGCCCCATTGCCGCATAGCCGCACGCATGTGGGCACGGCCGAAGTTGCCGGATCCGCGGAAATTCACCTGCAGCACGGCATAGCCGGCCGCTGCCAGCAACTGCGTCTCGTGCGCGAAACGGCCGTCATCGTACTCGCCGATGGGACCGCCATGCGGCAGCACTACCATCGGCAGGTCGCGGCCGGTACTGCCGTGCGGCACGGTCAGGAACCCATGCAGGTCCAGTCCGTCGCGTGCCTTCACTCTGATGGACCGCACCGATGCGGTCGCAGCCGGGTCGATCCATTCGCTGCGCGCCAGCAGGAAGCGCGCCTGTCTGCGGTCGACGTCATAAAGGTAGAACTCGCCCGGATTGGCGCCGGACCAGGTTTCCAGAAGCAGCTTTCGTCCATCACGGGTGCTGGAGGTGATGAACACCGCCCGCCGGGGAAATGCCGCCTCCAGGCTGCGGTACAGCCGCGCTTCGGCCGATGCTTCATCGAAGAAGCGGGTGCGCGGGGTATCGCCCAGGAACAGCGCGCCGACCGGCACCCTGCTGCCGGGGCGGCGGATCACCCGTGCCGGATCGACCACATCGTCACGCAGGACAACCCTGCGTTCCTGCGTGGCCGGGTTCCAGCTGACGATGGCATCGGGCCCCGTGGCCTGCTCGCTCTGCAGGTAGGCCAGCTGGCCATCGGCGGAAAAGCCGAGTGCCGCCTCGATGCGGCCACTGGCCGTTTCATCATTCACCAGCGCCCATTCGCCGCCGTTGCGGTGGTAGAGACGGCTGCCGTTGTCGCTGCCGGTGCCACGCACGAAGCGCACGTCACCCTTGGGATCGATCGTGTAGGAAGACGCCGGTACCGGCGCGCGGGCCAGGATGCGCTGCTTGCCCGTAGCGAGGTCGAGCCGGGCCGCATAGCCATTGGCGTCCAGGCGCGACGCGCCCATTGCAATGACCACCTGGCCATCGTCACCCGGCAGGGTGTCGCTGAGGAATGCCGCCGCCTCGCTGTGGTACCTGGGCCGCAGGCGCAGTCCCAGGTTGCGGTAGCCGACCAGCACGTCCGTACGCCCGGTACGCGCGTCGAGCGCCAGCAGCTCGCCGGTGGCCCAAGGAGCATCACGGGTGCCGAACTTCTGGGCCAGGCCGAACATCACCTGATCGTCGTTGACCCAGTGCATATCGAAGACATGGGAATTGCGTGGCGGCCGCAGGCTACCCACCGGCGTGTTGTCGTCCGTACGCAGGATGATCAACGCGGTGAAGCCATCACCCGGCACGGTCGCGGCCAGGAAGTCGCCGCTGGGCGACAGGATCACATCCTCGAACTTGTCCGCCCGCACATAGGCGTCCAGATCAACCGCAGCGGCGGTCCCCCACGCCATCCCTGCCACGACCATCCCTGCCACGATGATGGCGGCCAATCCATACCTGCGCATCCTTCCCCCCCTTGCGTCTGGACGCCTTGTCCCGGCTGGCCGATTCTAGGCAGGCCAGCGGCCGCGCCGCCAGTGGGCAGAAAAAACAACGGCACCGTTGCCGGTGCCGTTGTTACCACTACCTTGGAGAGAGAGTCAGGACGTGGGTTCGGGGGGCGTGCGCCGGGTCAATGGACCCCGCGCACCGCCAGGGTGAGAGCCAGGATGCTGAGGATCACCGCGATGGTGCCGTCCAGCACGCGCCAGGTGCTGGGCTTGGTGAACAGCGGCGCCAGCAGGCGCGCGCCCAGGCCCTGCGCGGTCAGCCACAGGCAGCTGGCGGTGACCACGCCGGCGGCGAAGGCCATGCGCGCATTGCCGAAGTTCTCGGCAATGGAGCCGATGACCATCATGTCCAGCCAGAAGTGCGGGTTGATCAGCGAGAAGCCGACCGCCGCCATCAGCACCGCACGGCGGCTGCCGTCATCGCTGTCGGCTTCACCCATGCCACCGCCGCCGGCGATCGCCCGGCGTGCGGACTTCATCGCATACCAGGCCAGGAAGGCCACGCCGGTCCAGAGCACGGCGGTGGTCAGCCACGGCAGCGCCGTGGTGAGCGTGCGCAGGCCGGCCACGCTGGCGAAGATGAAGATCGCATCGATGGCCGCGCAGGTGGCCACCACCGGCACGATGTGCTTGCGCAGGATGCCCTGGCGCAGGATGAAGGCGCTCTGGGCGCCGACCACGGCAAACAGGCCGATGCCGGTAGCCGCACCACTGAACCAGGCACCGAGGCCGGTGCTGGCGGAGATGACCGAGAACATGGGATTCACTACCTTGTCTTGCTTGGGGAGCGGTGCCTCGCGAAGGCGGACAGCACCGGAACGGGCGCCATTGTCGCGCCGCAACATAGAAAAGACGAGCTAAACTTACTAAACCAACATTAGCGGATCTTAATTGCCATGCGCATCGACCATGCCCAGCTGCGGGCCCTGGCTGCGGTGATCCGCGAAGGCAGCTTCGATCGTGCCGCGCAGTCGCTCAACGTCACCCCCTCGGCCATCTCGCAGCGGGTCAAGGCACTGGAGGACCGCATCGGTCGCCTGCTGGTCAAACGTGGCACGCCTGCGACCGCCACGGCCGAAGGCCAGCTGCTGGTGCAGCTGGCCGAGCAGACCGCCCTGCTGGAGCACGATGCCCTACACCGCATGGGCCTGGCCGACGAGGACCTGCCGCAGGCGAGCATCCCCGTGGCGGTGAACCACGACAGCCTGGAGACCTGGTTCCCGCAGGCCGCGCAGCAGTTCGCGCAGGGCACCGGCACCACCCTGGACCTGCGGGTGGAAGACCAGGACCACACGGTCGAGCTGCTGCGCCAGGGCACCGTGCTGGGGGCAGTGACCACCCTGGACGAGCCGGTGCAGGGCTGCCAGATCCACGCGCTGGGCAGCATCCGCTACGCCGCCACCTGTACGCCGGCGTTCCGCGAGCAGCACTTCGCCAAGGGCGTGACCGCACAGGCGCTGGCGCAGGCACCGGTGCTGGTGTTCAACCGCAAGGACGACATGCAGTCACGCTTTGCCCGGCGCATGGCCGGCGCCGACCTGCCCAGCACCGCGCCGACCTGGTGGATTCCCTCCACCCGTGCCTTCGTGCAGGCCAATCTGGGCGGGCTCGGCTGGACGATGAACCCGTTGCCGCTGGTGAAGCGCCATCTGGATGCAGGACGGCTGGTCTACGTGCGGCAGCGCGCGTGGGAAGACGTGCCGCTGTACTGGCAGCACTGGAAGGGCGACGTGCAGACGATGGCCCTGCTGACCCGGGCGGTGCTGGACGCCGCCTCGGCGCTGGTGCAGCGCAGGCGCTGAAAAGAGGGCACCGAGGGGATCAAGTCCTTCTTGCCACAAACGACTTGATCCCTACGTCCCCTTTTTGTGCAAGCATCGGCGCAACCGACGAGGGGGCTGGCAGATGGAAACCGAACCGGTATTCCTGCATATCCGCGTGGTGATGGGGATCATCCTCGGCCTGTCCATCACCACCCTGCTGAAGGGGTTGGCGCAGATCATCGAGCACCCGCAGCGGCGTGGCTGTTCGGCGCTGCACCTGTGCTGGGTGATGTGGACGCTGGTGTCGCTGGTCACCTTCTGGTGGTGGGAATTCCGTCTCGTCGAAGTGCACCGCTGGACGTTTGAAACCTATCTGTTCGTGATCACCTACAGCGCGACCTGGTTCCTGCTGTGCGCGCTGCTGTTTCCCGACGACCTGCGCGACTACGGCAGTTACGGCCACTACCTGATGCAGCGGCGGCGCTGGATCTTCGGGGTGATCGCGATATTGACGCTACTGGACCTTGTGGACACCGCGATCAAGGGAGGAAGCCGATGGCGGCTGCTGGGGGATGCCTACCCGTTGCACACGGCGCTGATGCTCATCGTTGCGGCGCTGGGATGGCATCTGCGCAGCGCGCGCATGCAACTGGTGCTGGCCGCAGCGACACTGGCCTATCAACTGGCCTACTTCGCGGCGGAATACTTCACCATCGGCAGTGATTGAAGACCGCCGCCGTCTCCATCCAATCTCCATCCGGGTCGTCCACACTCATGTGGTTCCATTCGACCACAGGTCCCCCAGATGACGATCCACTACCGCGATGCCCTCCCCGATGATGCCGCTGCCTGCATCGACCTGCGCGGGCGCACCCGCGAAAACGCCTTCAGCGCCGCGCAGCTGGCCGAACTGGGCATCACCGAAGACAGCTGGGCCGCAGGCATCGCCGATGGCGATTCCATCGGCCGCGTCGCCTGCGAGGGCGAGCGGATGGCCGGCTACTGCTTTGCCGACCGCGAAAGCGGCGAGGTGCTGGTGCTGGCCCTGCTGCCGGAATTCGAGAACCGCGGCATCGGCCGGCAGCTGCTGCAGGACGTGGTCAGCCTGACCCGCGATGCCGGAAACACCCGCCTGTTCCTGGCCTGCTCGGCAGACCCGCGTTCGCGCTCGTATGGCTTCTATCGGCATCTGGGCTGGAAGCCGACCGGCGAGATCGACGAGGCCGGTGACGAGATTCTTGCGTTGTCTTGACGCGCGGCGCCGGGAACAGCCGCCGGGCATGGCCCGGCGCTACCGGGGATGGGGTCGAACGCGCAGGCCGGATGCTGCGTTGCATCAAAATCGGACCAGAAGCGGTTAAAATTGCCCCTGGAATGCTGCAAGGCGTTGTTTCTTCACGCTCTTTCCCTGCTTCTTGCGCATCCTGACCCCTTCCCCCGCCAACGATTCCGCCCCCATGAAGAAATTTGGCAAGGCCCTGCTCGCCCTGCTCGTGCTGCTGTTGCTGGTCGCCGCACTGTTCCTGTACTGGCCGCTGACCCAGCGCTCGGTGCCCGCCGCGAGCAACGACAAGCCCGTCGATGTCGTGCTGGTCGGCGCCGGCATCATGAGCATCACCCTGGCCACCTACCTGCAGGAACTGCAGCCGGACTGGAACATCCAGGTCTACGAGCGCCTCGACGGCGTCGCCGGTGAAAGCTCGGACGGCTGGAACAACGCCGGCACCGGCCACTCGGCATTCGCCGAACTGAACTACACACCGGAACTGCCCGATGGCAGCATCGAGACCAAGCGCGCGGTCGGCATCGCCGAATCGTTCGAGGTCTCGCGCCAGTTCTGGTCGCACCAGGTGAAGGAAGGCCGGCTGAGCCAGCCCAGCGACTTCATCAACCCGACCCCGCACATGAGCTTCGTCTGGGGTGATGACAACATCGCCTACCTGCACAAGCGCCAGCAGGCGCTGGTGAAGAACCCGCTGTTCTACGGCATGCAGTACTCCGAGGACCCGGCGCAGATCAAGCAGTGGGCACCGCTGCTGATGGAAGGCCGCGACCCGAAGCAGAAGGTCGCCGCGACCTGGATGCCGCTGGGCACCGACGTCAACTTCGGCGTCATCACCCGCCAGCTGACCGCCGGCCTGCAGCACAGCCCGAACTTCGGCCTGCACCTCAACCATGAGGTCAGCGCCCTGCGGCAGAACGCGGACAAGAGCTGGAACGTGACGGTGAAGGACCTCAAGGCCGGCACCGAATCGACCACCCACGCCCGCTTCGTGTTCATCGGTGCCGGTGGCGCCGCGCTGAAGCTGCTGCAGATGTCGGGCATCCCGGAATCGAAGGACTACGCCGGCTTCCCGGTGGGCGGCCAGTTCCTCGCCTTCCAGGGCCAGGACGTGACCTCGCGCCATGGCGTGAAGGCCTACGGCATGGCCGAAACCGGTTCGCCGCCGATGTCGGTGCCGCACCTGGATGCGCGCAAGCTGGATGGCAAGCCGGTGGTCCTGTTCGGGCCGTTCGCGCTGTACAGCACCAAGTTCCTCAAGCACGGCTCGTGGTGGGACCTGTATTCGTCGGTCAACCACAACAACGTCGGCCCGATGCTGGAAGTGGGCAAGGACAACCTGGACCTGGTGCAGTACCTGATGGGCCAGGCGCGCCTCAACGACGCCGATCGCCAGGCCGAACTGGTCAAGTACTTCCCCAACGCCAAGCCGGGCGACTGGAAGCTGGTCACCGCTGGCCAGCGCGTGCAGATCATCAAGCGTGATCCGCTGAAGGGCGCGGTGCTGCAGTTCGGTACCGAGATCGTGACCGACAAGGACCACACCCTTGCCGCGCTGCTGGGTGCCTCGCCGGGCGCCTCGACCTCGCCGCCGATCATGCTCGACCTGATGGCCAAGGCCTTCCCGGAACAGATGAAGGCCGGTTGGGAAGCCCGCCTGCGCGAGATCGTGCCGTCGTACGGCCGCAAGCTCAACGAGAGCGCCGCGCTGACCAACGAGATCCGCACGCTGACCAGCCAGACCCTGCACCTGCCCTACCTGGACGTTCCGGTGGAAGCGGGCGCGACGCCGGCCCTGGCACCGACGGCCGCCCCAGCCCCGGCGCCGGCCAAGGAAAAGCGCAACGCCAACGAGGAACTGCAGGCGCTGTAAGCCTGCGCTTGCCATTGGACGGAAACGGACGGCCACCTTCGGGTGGCCGTCTGCGTTTGTGTCGCACCCACCTGTAGAGCCGAGCCTGCGCTCGGCTGCTCCTCGCGGTTGCCAACAGCCGAGCATGGGCTCGGCTCTACAGAAATCCCTGCCAGGCGCCGACAAGCCCGTGCGCAATGACGCGAATTGTAATGTTGTTAAGAATTATTTACATTTGCGTCCTGTGCAGTGACCGCGCCCCTCCCAGATGGACCTGATGTGCCCGAAGCCGCCGCCCGGGTGCTGGACAACTGTTGCCGCCCCTTCCCCGCCTTCACGCTTCGAGCCCGCCATGTCCCTGACTCTCCGTACCCGCCTGCCCCGCCGTGCGCTGCTGCCGGCTGCCCTGTTGTCCTCCCTCGCCGTGGCTGCACCGTCGGCGTTTGCCGATGTCGCTGCCGATGCTTCCGACGCCAAGACCCTGGACCGGGTGAGCGTGCGCGCCGAGCAGTCCGCGCCGCCGTCCAGCACCACGCGCCTGCCGATCACCCTGCAGGAAACGCCGCAGTCGTCCACGGTGATCGGCCTGCAGCGCCTGCAGGACGAATCGCTGTTCAGCCTCAACGACGTGATGCGCAATGTCACCGGCGTCAGCGTGTCCTTCTATGACACCCAGCGCCCGCTGTACTACGCGCGCGGCTTTGCCATCACCGACTTCCAGGTGGACGGCATTCCCACCTACAGCGGCTCGACCAACCAGGAATACGACACCGCCTTCTACGACCGGGTGGAAGTGATCCGCGGTGCCAACGGCCTGCTCAGCGGCGCCGGCGTGCCGTCGGCCACGGTGAACCTGCTGCGCAAGCGCCCGGGCAAGGAGTTCGACGCCTCGTTCTCGGTCAGTGCCGGCAGCTGGGACTACCGCCGCATGGAAGCGGACGTGACCGCGCCGCTGACCGCCGATGGCCGCTTCCGCAGCCGCGTGGTCGCCGCCTACACCGACCGCGATTTCTATTACGACCGCTACAAAGAGAACAAGATGGCCGGCATGGCCGTGCTGGAAGGCGATGTCACCGACAGCACCACGGTCACCGTCGGCTACCAGACCCAGGACAACAACCCGGTGGGTTCGACCTGGGGCACCGTGCCGTTCTTCGACAGCAAGGGCAACTTCGCGCATCTGCCGCGCTCGACCAACCTGGCACCGAAGTGGAGTTACTGGCAGCGCGAGACCAGCACGGTATTCGCCAACCTGGAACAGCGCTTCGGTGAGAACTGGCTGCTGAAGATCAACATCGCCTACACCCGTGGCAACGTGCAGAACATGCGCCTGTACGGCACCGGCAATCCCGACCCGGTGACCGGCGCGGGCATCTACCTGCGCACCGCCGCCGGCGATTCGGAAGACACCCGCCGCAACGTCGACGCCTACCTGACCGGCACCTTCAACCTGTGGGGCCAGGAGCACGACGTGACCGTGGGCGCACAGTGGGCCGACCTGGAAGGCACCACCAATACCCTGGCGCTGAACTACCCGCGCGATTGGGCGACCTGTGGTCGTGAGCGCTGCTACTACATCCCCAACGTGCACACCTGGGATGGCGACATCTCCGAAGTGACGTACACCCTCACCGGCGCACGCCGCGTGGCCAAGACCACGCAGAGCGGTTTCTATCTTGCCACCCGCCTGCGCCTGGCTGATCCGCTGGCGCTGATCGCCGGCGCACGCCTGAGCCGCTGGCAGACCCAGACCCGTGCCTACAACGCCGCCGGTGCCTACACCGCCACCAGCGGCGCGTACAAGGTGAGCGATGAAGTCACCCCGTACGTGGGCCTGGTGTACGACATCACCCCGAACGTGGCGGCCTATGCCAGCTACACCGAGATCTTCAACCCGCAGAACTACAAGGACCGCAACGAGAACCTGCTGGCGCCAGTGCAGGGCTCCAACCTGGAAGCGGGCCTGAAAACGCAGTGGTTTGATGGCCGTTTGACCGCCAACGCGGCGATCTTCGAGGCCAAGCAGGACAACTACGCGGTGCGTGACATGGGCGTGCCGGAAGGCTCGCTGAGCGATGGCAGCTCGGCCTACATCGGCGTCAACGGCACCAAGGCGCGTGGCTGGGAAGTGGACGTCAACGGCGAGATCCTGCCGGGTTGGACGGTCAATGCCGGCTATACCCACGTCAAGGTGACCCGCGCCGCCACCGACCTGCTGTATGCCAACCCCGCCGAAGACCTGCTGCAGCTCAACACCCAGCTGCAGCTGCGCGGCGCGCTGGAGCGCCTGAGCATCGGCGGTGGCGTGCAGTGGCAGAGCAAGGTGCAGGGCTACAACATCCCCTACCCGGTGGGGGTGGGCACCACGGTGACGGTGAACCAGCCGTCCTATGCGCTGGTGCAGTTCAACGCCAACTACCGCATCAGCGACAACTGGACGGCGACGCTGAGCGTGCGCAACGCGCTGGACAAGACCTACTGGGCCAACCTGGACTACAACAACTACGGCGAACCGCGCTTCGTGGCAGCCAGCCTGCGCTGGAAGTTCTGAGGCAGGCGGAAACCCGGTGGGTGCCGACCGTTGGGTGGGTGCTGACCGTTGGGTGGGTGCCGACCGTTGGTCGGCACGCTCTCGCCCCGCCACGACCAACGGTCGTGGCCTACCTGGATGGGCCCGCCTACGCGCGGGCCCCTCTTTTTTGGGGGTGCCATTTGGTGGGTGCCGACCGTTGGTCGGCACGC
>NZ_JBHZOP010000038.1:0-17183 GCF_042787595.1 Stenotrophomonas sp. YIM B13575
GGTGGCCGGCCCGCGGCCGCCACTACCGCCTCTGCGGGCGCAGGGCACAGCCCTGCCGACCAACCTAACCTCAGCCGTCGCCCTGGATGCCGCCAGGCGCCTGCGTCGGGTCGCGCCAGCGGCGCACCGTGCGTTGGAAGAACAGGTTGTTCGGCAGCTGCAGCACCGTGCCCTCGTGGCCGTCACCGGTTTCCTGCAGCGTGGTGTAGATCAGGTTGACGTCGATCACCCGGCCCTTCAGCCCGGGCTTTTCGCCGTTCTCCAGCACTTCGATGTAGTCATGCAGGCGGAACGGCCGCGTGGTGAAGATCAGCAGCGTGCAGAAGATGTTGGACAGCACGCTCCAGGCCGCGAAGAACGCCACCGCACCCACCGCTGCGAAGCCGGTGAAGGCCGTCCACAGTACCGAGGGCGAGGCGCCGAGCAGGCTGAGGATGTACAGCACCGCGCTGAAATAGACCACGAAACTGGTGATCCGGCGCGCACCCATCACCATTTCCGGTGGCAACGTGTAGTGATCGGCGAAGCGGCGGATCAGGCGCCGCGCCAGCACCCGCAGCAGCCAGGCGGCGAGCAGGGTGACCAGGATCTGCAGGGCGATCCCGATGTCATGCAGCCAGGGGTGGGTCCAGGCGGGCAGGTGGTCCTTCAGCGACAACATCATGGGGCGACAACGTGTGACGGAAACAGGGCTTGATGTTACCCGGCGCGTGTCGGTGTTTCGACCGCCTGTGTCCAGGCAAGGCAGACAAGGTCCTGTTTGTGCTGCTGCAGGCAGGCGCGGCCGCTGTCGGCGCGCCAGTGCAGGGAAACGCCGAACGCCTGCAGCAGCATGCAGACCACGATCGCCAGCAGGGCGGCGCAGGAAGGACTGGACATGGGAGGCTCCTGGCCGGGCAGGCCTGCGGGGGACCTGGGATGGATGCAGCCAGCCGCGAAAAGGTTGCAAGCGGAAAGCGCATCGGCAGATCTAAACCTTTTTCCGGCAGGCTGCATCCAACGGATATGCTCGACACCACCATGCCCGCGCCGCCTGCCGCCAACGACGTCGTCGACGAAACCGCTTTGGTGCGTGCGGCGGCGGCCGGCGATACCGCTGCCTACGAACTGCTGTATCGGCGGCACTCGCCGCGGGTGTTTGCCACCTTGTGGCGGCTGTGCGGCGGCCAGCAGGCACGTGCCGAGGATGCACTGCAGGAGGCGTTCCTGCAGGCATGGAAGGCACTGCCCGGCTTTCGTTTCGAGAGCAGCGTGTCGACCTGGCTGCATCGGTTGGGGGTCAACGCCGCGTTGATGGAACTGCGCGGCCGCGCCGCCGGGCATGACCACGACAGCCTGGACGACGTGGACGGCGGATTGCCGGAGATGGCGGTGCATGACGGTTGCGCCGGCACCGAACGCGATCTGGAACGCGCATTGGCGACCCTGCCACCGCGCGCACGTGCGGTGCTGGTGCTGCACGATATCGAAGGCTGGAAACATCATGAAATCGCCGGCCAGCTGCAGATGGCGGTCGGTAGTTCCAAAGCACAGCTGCATCGCGCGCGTGGCCTGCTGCGCGCGCGGCTGGGAGACATGACATGAGTACACACGACCACGATTCCGACCACGACCTGCTGGCCCGGCTGCGCGCGCTGCCGAGCGAACGCAGCGTACCCACCGATGGCTGGGAACGCCTGTCGGCGCGGTTGCCACCCCGCGAGCCGGTTGCCGCGCAGGTGCCGACGGACAACGTGGTGGCGTTGCCACTGCGCAGCCGTCGACGCTGGTGGTTGCCGGTTGGCGCGGCGCTGGCGGCCAGCCTCGCGCTCTACGCGGTGGCGCCATGGCGGCATGCGCAGCTGGACGCGCCGGCACCGTCCGCCCTGCAACTGCAGGCCGCGGCGATGACCGAGCAGTACCAGCAGGCCGTGGCTTCGCTGCCTGATGGGCGGGCGCCGGAATGGCAGCCCGCCCTGCACGAACTGGATGAAAGTGCGGCACAGATCCGTGCCGCGCTGGCGCAGGACCCGCGTGCCCCGCACCTGCTTGGCCAGCTCAGGCGCACTTATGCGCTGCGGCTGGAACTGACCCGGCAGGCGGCCTATGCCGCCGAATCCGGCTTGACGACCTGAGGAGACCCCCCGATGCGAACCCTTTTCCCCTTCTGCGCGGCCCTGCTGCTGGTGCCCACCATGGCGCTGGCCGACACCCGCATCGACGAACGCCACACGCTGGCTGCGGGCGGTCGTATCGAATTGAGCAATGTGGCCGGCAAGGTGAGCGTGCGCGGCTGGGACCGCAACGACGTGCAGCTTACCGGCACGCTCAGCGACGGCCTGCAGCTGCGCCAGGAAAAGAGCGCCAACCGTGTGCGTTGGGAAATCGAGTATCCGCGACGCGGCAACAGTGGCGGCGCCACCCTGACCCTCAACGTGCCGCGCTCGGTGGAACTGCTGCTGAGCACGGTCAGTGCCAGCCAGGACATCAGCGGCATTGACGTGCGCCGACTGCAGGCCGATACGGTCAGTGGCAGCCTGAGTGCATCGGGTCGCAGTGGCGACAGCAAGCTCAATACGGTCAGTGGCAGTGTCAATGCGCGACTGCAGACGCCGAAGCTGGACGTGAACACCGTCAGTGGCCGCATCGAAGCCGGCGGCGGCGTGTCGGGCGATATCGGTGCGCAGACGGTGTCCGGCCGGGTCGAGGTCGACGCCGGTCGCGTGCAGCGGCTTGCGGTGGAAACCGTGTCGGGCAGCATCGACCTGTCGGCGGCCGGGCTGGCACCGGGCGGGCGCATCAACGTGGAGTCGGTCAGTGCATCGGTCAGCCTGCGGCTGCCGCGCACGGTGTCGGCGCAGCTGTCGGTGAACAGCTTCAGCGGGTCGATCAACAGCGACGCCGGCAAGGTCGAGCGGCCGCGCTATGGACCGGGCAGCAGCCTGGATGCCCGCCTGGGCAGCGGCGACGGCGATATCCGCGTGCAGTCGCACTCGGGCAGTGTGCAGGTACGCCTGGACCGCTGAGCGCGGCCCGGCAGGCCGCGGCGGCAGCGCCGCCGCGGTCGGGGGTGGGTCAGCTGGCTTTCTTCAGCGCCCAGGTGGTACCGAGAACTTCAATCTTGCCACCGCTCTTGCGGAACGCGGCCAGGTCGGAGGCGATCGAGTCGCTGTTGACCACGGTGCTGGCGGATGCGCCCTTGCGTTCGCTGCGGATGCTGTTGCTGGCCTTCGCGGGGGTCTTTGCCTTGCGGGGCATGGTTGCTCCTGTCAGGTGGAAGGGGAGGAAAGCGCGCAGGACTCAGCCTGGCGCAGGTAGTCCTGCCGCTCGCGGCGGCAGTCGTCGCCGCCCATCGAGAACTGGCGGCAGATCGCCGGGCGCTGCGAATAGATCGTGCAGCGCAGGTGATACGGATCGATCGCCGCGCACCAGCCTTCCTCGTTGCGCGCCATCACGGCACGGCCGTGGGCGTCGCGCGACAGGAACTGGCCGGGCACGTGATCGCCGGGCTGCAGCAGGACCGGCAACCGGCAACAGACCGCGTCACAACGGCGGCAGTCGATGGGTGCTGGTTCAGCGTCAGGTTGTACGGCCACAGGGGCCTGGCGGGTGCCCAAAGCGGGTCTCGATGGCGGCTCGGGTAGTACGCAGACCATGATCGAGCCAGAGGGCATGGTCGCCAGACCCGCTGGGCGGGGCAGGCTGCACCATGGGTACACACACCGGCGAGGCCAGCGGAAGGTGCAGCGGTTTTCTAGCCGGCCAAGGGTAGCGCAGACCGCGTAACGTTTTGTTAATCCCGGCTGGCTGCCGCCAGCGCAAGGCCCTGGACGACTCCCAACGAGGGCTCGCCGTGGACCATGCGGGCGCCCGGGAAGGCCTCGGCAGCGGCCTGCCGCAGGTAGCCGGCGCGGGACATGCCGCCGGTCAGGAACACCGCGTCCGGGTCGCCGCCGATGTCATTGCGGACCTGCGCAAGCAGTTCGCGGATCTGGGTCAGGTAACCATGGGCGGCGGCGGCCAGACCGTCGGCGCTGTTGTCCACGTGCAGGTCGCGGGCGATGTAGTCCAGTGTGCTGCGATGCTCGCTGGCGCCGCTGAGGGCGATCTTGGCGCGCTCGACATCGCGGTACAGGCGGGCAGTGTTGCCGGTGTCCTGCAGTGCCTGCAGGCGCGCGCCCCACGGCGCATCCACGTTGTCGTAGTTGTGCTGGCGGAACTCGCGCTGGCGGGTCATGTCCTGCACGGTGGCCGCTTCCACGTAGTGGTGGGTGGGTACGCGGGTGATGCCACGGCCGAACAGCGGCATGTAACCGGACAGGCTCAGGGCCAGGTCGATATCGGTACCGCCGCGGGCTATACCCCAGGCGCGGTGGATGCGTGGCGCTTCGCTGCCGCCCACTTCGGCGTGCGCGATGTCGGTGGTGCCGCCGCCGATATCGACGATCACCGCCTGATGGCGATCGCTGCTTTCAGCGTGGTAATGCATCGCGGCGGCAGCGGGTTCTTCAAGGAAGTCGATCTGGTCGAAGCCGGCCTGGCTGGCCGCTTCGCGCAGGATGTCCAGGGCCTGGTCGTTGCCGGCCTCACCGATCGAGCTGCGGAACTGCACCGGGCGGCCGAGCAGGGCGCTGCGCAGCGGCTGGCCGAGCTGGGCGCTGGCAGTCAAGCGGATGTGTTCGAGGATGTGCGCGGCGATGCCGGTGATGGTCTGCCGCGCGCGCGGGTGCAGGTTGTAGCCGAGCATGGACTTCGGGCTCTGCACGAGGTTGCCCTCGTGCTCCTCGAAATACGCTTCCAGCGCGTCGTCGCCATAGACCGCGTTCTGCAGCAGGTCGCTGGCACTGCGTTCCTTTCCAGCGCGCGCCTCCATCCACTCCCGGCGCAGGGCGCGCAAGGCCTCGCGGCGCAGGGCCTGTGGCGTGCGTTCCTGGCCGGCGGCGCGGGCGGCACGGGCGGCGCTGTCGATCAGCTGCTGTAGTTCGTGTTCCTGCCCGGCGTCGAGCTGGAAATCGTCCGGGTCAGGCACCACGCCGGGGAAGTACACGCTGGTACGGAACTGTTCGGCCTCGCCGAAGCGGATCGGCAGCAGCGTCCCATCACGCACGATGGCGGCGGCGGAGTTGCTGGTACCGAAGTCGATGCCGAGGCGCATGGGGAGGTCCGGGGACGATCAGGGGCCGCGCACTCTGCTGGAGTTTGCCGCGCGCTGCAAGTTCCGCTGCCTGCCTTGTGCGGGGGCGGGCGGGGGCCCAGCCGGGACGCCGCCGGAAAATGAACGAAAAGGCCGGGCGGTTACAATGGCGGCTGTTGATTCATTTTGAGGTACTTGCGATGTCTTCTGTTCCCGCCTGCCCGCAGTGCACCCTGGAAAACACCTATGCCGATGGTGCGCTGTGGATCTGCGCCGACTGCGGCTTCGAGTGGACGGCCGAAGAAGGTGCTGGCTCGACCCTGGTCGTGCGTGACAGCAACGGCAATACCCTGCAGACCGGCGACACCGTCACCGTGATCAAGGACCTGAAGGTCAAGGGTTCCTCGATCCCGCTCAAGCAGGGCACCGTGATCCGCAACATCCGCCTGGTCGAAGACGATGCCGAACACATCGAAGGCAACTCGGACAAGATCAAGGGGCTGGTGCTGAAGACCTGCTTCCTCAAGAAGGCCTGATCGCGCCTCAGCGCTTGGCCTGCTGCGCCCGCCAGCGGGCCAGGCTGTCCAGCTTGGCCTGGTAGCGGGCCTGCTGGGTTGAACCGCCCAGTTCCTGCGCCCGCAGCAGTTCGCGGTCTGCACGCTGCAGCCGGCCGGTCAGGAAATACACCCGCGCCAGGCCGAAGTGGAACTGGTGCGCGGTGTCGTACAGGCGCACCGCGCGCCGGTAATAGGTGATCGCTTTGTCCAGGTCGCCAGCGCGTTCGGCCTGGGCACCCTGCATGTACTGTGCGAACGGATCCTCGCGTTGCACCGACTGCAGCTTCTTCTGCATGGCCTGCGCCTGCGCCGTCATGCCGAGCTTGCGATAGAGCGCACTGGCGTTGTTCAGCGCCGCGCTCTGGCGTCCGTCCAGGCGCAGGGCGGTGTCCAGCGCCGTGCGAGCTCCCTGGTCATCGCCCAGGCGGTTGTCGAGCACGCCGATGTTGTTCCACGTCGCGGCGAATGTGGGGTCCTGCGCCAGCGCCGCATCGAAGAAGGCACGCGCGCCGCTCAGGTCGCCATCGGCCAGATGTTCCGCGCCGCGGTTGTTGTAGTAGTGCGCCAATGCCCGCTCACGGCCGATGGGCTGCGGCCCATGGCGGTCGTACAGCACGTTGCGGTCCAGGTCGACGGTGCCGTAGCGGCCGCCGACATCCACGCCGGCGTTGACGTGCCCGACGTTGTAGACCACGCCCTGGTCCTGGTCCTGGTACCACGACACCACCTGGCCGACTTCCTGCACCCGCGCCTGGATGCCGGCCTCACGGGCGAGCGTGACGAACAGCAGGGTGAAAGCGAGGCAGTTGGCGCGCTGGTGCTGCCAGATCTCGCTGACGGTGTAGGTCGCATCGGCGTCGTACTGCAGGTCCAGGCCGTGCTGGCTGAAGATCATTTCCACCAGCGCCTGCAGGCGCTGATCGCGCGAGTAACTACGGCTGATCACCTGTTTCTGCAGCATCTCGCGCATCGCCGGCGGGATCGCGAACACCTGTTCGGGCGTCGGCACGCTGGCGGCGGTGACCTTTACGGTGGAGATGGTCGGGATGGCGGGCGCAGGAGCCGCAGCATCCTGCGCGGACAGGGCTGGCGCGCCGAGCGCGGCCAGTGACAGGAGAAAGCATCGAGCGGCAAGACGGCGCATGACGGTTTCCGGCAGCGGCGGGCGCTCCCGCCTGCAGCCAGTGTAGACCTGCATGTGGCGGTCCGCATCCACTGGCGATCAGCGCGTCGATCATCCACAGCCGGTGTGGACCAGCGCGCGACAAACCTGTGGACAACTGCTGCCGGGCCTTGCCTGGCGCGGCGCGTGAAATGATGGTGAAAAAACAGCCAGCTTGCCCGGCGTTGCCAAGGGCGGGATCATCCACGCATGGACTTCGCCCCGCTGACCCTCGCTCCCGCGCACTGGCAGGCACTGCAGGATGCCTATGCGACGCCGCCGCGCGCCTACCACCACTTCGGCCACGTGCGCGCGGTCCTGCAGCATTGCCAGGCGGTGGCCGAGGGGCCGGGCTGGCAGCAGCCGGCCGAGGTCTACCTGGCGGCGCTGTACCACGATGCGGTCTACCAGGCCGGGCGCAAGGACAACGAGGCAAAGTCGGCCGCGCTGGCCCTGCAGGCCATCGCGGACTCACCGGAGCTGGCATCGGTGGACGCCGGCCGGGTCGAGCAGTTGATCCTGCTTACCGCCCGCCATGGCGCGCTGGGCCCGGCCGATGTCGATGCCGAAGCCGCGTTGTTCCTGGATTGCGACATGGCGATCCTGGCGGCGCCGGAAGCGGTGTTCTCCGCCTACGACCGTGGCGTGGCCGAAGAGTACAAGGGCGTGGTGCCGGGCTTCCTGTACCGCGCCGGGCGCCGGCGCTTCCTGCAGGGGCTGCTGCGTGCGCCGCGGATCTTCCTCAGCGACTTTTTCGACCAGCGGCTTGATGCTGCCGCGCGGGCCAACCTGCGCCGCCAACTGGGCGCCTGAGCGCGCCGCTACACTATCCACCTGCAACCGCGTGGTGCTGTTTCCAGCCGTGACCGTCTCCGATACCCCTGCCGATCCCCGTCCGCTGCCGCCGGAAGAACCCGGCCCCAACGAATGCTGCGGCAGTGGCTGCCCGCTGTGCGTGCTCGACCTGTACAGCGAGGAGCTGCAGCGTTACCGCAAGGTGCTGGCTGAGTGGAAGGCACGGCATCCGGACGCCGACCCATGAGTCGTGCCCGTCCAGCCGCGATGCTGGCGCTGGTGGCACTGCTGTTGTTCGTGGCGACCACGTTGTGGACGCAGTTCGCGCGTGCGGATCTGGATTGGGTGAAGGCTACCCTGAGCCTGTACCTGCATGGGCCGTGGGGCCTGGCGCTACGCACGGCCTATTGCCTGCTGGCACTGGCCATCGCCGTGCTCGGTATTGCGTTGTACCGGTACAGCGTGGGGCCACGGCGCAGCGCAGCGGCACCGTTGCTGTTCTGCGTGGCTGCCGGCGGCCTCGCCACCGTTGCCATCGGTGACAGCTGGCTGCCCGAGGCAACACCGTTGCTGGCACCGCTGATCCACGGCCTGGCCGCCAATACCGCCTTTCTGTGCGCCAGCGTCGGCATGCTGCTGCAGGCCTGGTACTTGCGCCGCGAGCCGGGCTGGCGGGGCAGTGCGGCGCTGTTGTGGGGCTGGGCATGGCTGGCCTTCGTGCTGTTGTGGATGCATGTGCTGTGGCGCGGTGGGCCACCGCGCGGGCTGGGGCAGAAACTGGTGATCGCGGTAATCGTTGGATGGTTGATCTGGCTGGCGCTGGCGCTGTATCGCCGCGGGCGTACCACCGGCACCCGCTGAATCGACCACCCGCTGCGTTGCGGGTCGCCTGTACCGGTACGTGCCGTGCACGCAGCGGCGGCGTATCGTGTGCGCATTCCAACGGGATGCGAAACGATGCGTGCAGGGCTGGGCAGGGCGATGGGGCTGGTGTTGGCGTTGGCGGCGTTGCCAGCGGTGGCGGCAGTGCAGCAGGTCAGCCACGGACGCTTCGATCAGGTGCCGGTGCATGTGCCGGCCGGGGCGCCACAACGGGTGGTGATCTGGTTCCATGATGGTGCTGATGCCGGCCGCAGCCCGATCGAAGCGCTGCGTGCCGATGGTGCGCTGGTCGCATCGGTGGATGTGGCCCACCTGCGCGGCGTGCTCAAGCGCGAAGGCAACAGCAGCTGCGCGTTCGGGGCGGGCGATGTCGAGAATTTCTCGCGTTGGGTGCAGGCATTCCTGCATCTACCGGGGTATCACCTGCCGTTGGTCGGTGGCAGCGGCGAAGGCGCCGAGCTGGCCTATGCGCTGGCAGCACAGGCCGACACCCAGGTCTTCGCCGGCCTGTTGACCTCGGGTTTCTGCCCGGCGCACACGCACGAGCGCATGGTCTGCGGCGATGGCGTGAAGCACGACCGCCTGCAGCCCAGTGAACTGAACTTCCCGTGGTTGAACGCGGCCGGTGCGCCGGGGTGTTCAACCAACAGCGCCGGCCCGTTCGTGCAGCAGGTTGCGATGGCCCGCGAATTCAAGCGCACCGTTGCCGGCGATGCGACACCGGGGCTGGTGGCAGCCGCCCGGGTAATCGGCGCGCAGGCCGGGGTCGCGCTGGCACCGCCGCCGGATGCCCTGAAGGGGCTGCCGGTAGTGGAAGTGCCGGCGCAGGGCAGCGGTGACACACTGGCGGTGTTCGTTTCCGGCGATGGCGGCTGGGCCGGCCTGGACAAGGACGTAGCGGGTGCCCTGGCCGAACATGGCGTGGCGGTGGTCGGCCTCGATTCGCTGCGTTACTTCTGGAGCGAACGCACGCCGCAGGGATTCGCTGTCGATCTGCAGAAGATCATCGGTCACTACCGCCAGCAATGGCAGCGCGACAAGGTGATGTTGATCGGTTTCTCGCAGGGCGCCGATGTGCTGCCGGCCACCATCAACCAGCTGGATGCAGGCACTCGCGCTGGTCTCGAGCGCATCGTGCTGCTGTCGGTGGGCAAGAACGCCGACTTTGAATTCCATGTCAGCAACTGGCTGGGCGGTGGTGGTGGCGGCCTGCCGATCGCGCCGGAAGTGGCCAAGCTGCCGGCGGACAGGACTCTGTGCGTGTACGGCGACAAGGACGAGGACGCGCTGTGCCCCGATCTGCCGGGCAACGATGGCGTGCACAAGGTCAAGCTGCCGGGTGACCATCACTTCGGCGGTGACTACGATCGCCTTGCCGAGGTGATCCTCAAGGGCGGCGCGTAGGCCCTGGTAGACGCCGACCTTGGTCGGCGCTTGGGCTTGGAACTCCATGGCAGGAAGTGTGTCGACCAAGGTCGACACCTACCGGGTGGCAGGTAGCGCCGGGCCATGCCCGGCGGATCGTGACCTCAATTCCGCCGCGGGTCCAGCGAGATCAGCCGCGTGGCATCCAGCAGTGCGGCCGGCAGGTGCATGCCGCCGGGCGCGGCCAGGTAGCGCGGTCGCCACTGCGGATCGAACTTCGACTTGAACCGGCGCAGGCCGCTGAAGCCATAGAAGCGTTCGCCATGCCGTGCGAGCAGGCCGGCCAGGCGGTTCCAGCGACCGGCCAGACGATGCTGGGCCAGGCCGGACAGTGGCGCCATGCCCAGCGAGAACCGTGCATACCCCTGCGCGCGCCCCCACAGGAACAGCTCGATGAACAGGAAATCCATCGTGCCCTTCGGCGCGTCGCTGACGTGGCGCATCAGGTCCACTGACAACTCAGCGCCCGCCGGTGCCTGCCACAGGTTGGCAAAGGCCACGATGCGGCCTTCGGCTTCGACCAGGGCGATCGGGAAACGCACCAGATAGTCCGGGTCGTAGCTGCCCAGCGAGAAGCCCTTCTCGTCGCCGGACTTGTCGTCCAGCCACGCGTTGGAAATGGCATGCAGGCGTGGCAGCAGGGCAGGGATCTCTTCCGCCGGTGCAACGCGGAAGGACAGCCCACCGCGCTTGCCGCGGTTCCAGGCTTGCCGCAGGTCGGCACGCTCACGGCCTTCCAGGCCGAAGTCGTGCAGCGGCACCATGGCCTCCTCACCCAGCTTGACCAGGCCCAGCCCGAGATCGAGATAGGTCTGCCAATACGCTTCACCCACCTGGTAGAACACCGGGCGCAGGCCGAGCCGGTCGGCTTCCTCGCGGAAGCGCCAGATCAATGCACGCGCCACCTCGGGCGGCCCGACCGGATCGCCCATCGCGATCAGCGAGCCGCCGTAGCGCTGCATCATCACAAAGCCCTTGTGTTCCGCATCGCGCAGCACCGCCTTGTCGGCGGTCAGCACCAGGCAGGCCTGGGTGTCGGTAGCGCCGGCCAGCACCGGTGCCAGTGCCTGCAGGGTTGCATCGTCGGCAGGCGGCAGCGGGCTGCGCGTGCTGTGCAGCAACCGCGCCAGCCCGAACATCACCAGTGCCATCGCCACCAGCAGCAGCGCACGCAGCGCGCGCGGTGCATTGCCTGACACCGCGAACTGCCACCACAGCTCGTTCTGGTATTCGACATGGCTGTAGGTGAAGAACAGCAGCCACGTCACTGCCACCAGCACCAGGCCGAGGTTGCGCAGCCAGGGCCATGACCAGGCTTCGTCCAGCAGCGCGCCCTGACGATAGAATTCGCGACGTGCCGCCCACAGCGCCATCGCCACCAGCAGCGCCGACAGGGCGATCAGCGGTTGGCCACCGCGCAGCCAGATCGGCAGCGGCGCGATCACGCAGATCGCCATCGCCAGCATCCACGCCGCGTGGCTGCGGCGGGCCAGGCCCTGGCCGATCAGCAGCAGGGCGACACCGCCGAGGCTGCCGATCAGGTGCGAGGTTTCCAGGATCGGCAGTGAGGCATTGATCAGGTGCCGCCGTGGCGTGGGCAGGGTACCGTCGATGACCAGCGCGGCGCCGACACTGAAGGCGGCCAGCGCGATGATCTGCGGCAACCACGGGCGCAGCGCGTACCAGCCGGCGCGGGTTGCGCCTGCGCTCGCCTGCAGCGGTTGCCGCAGTGCGGGCGCCAGAGCCAGCACGGTGGCCAGCAGCAGCGGCAGCACGTAGTAGCTGACGCGGTAGATCAATGCCGCCGCCAGCACCGCAGCGGGCGCCACCTGCGGCAGCAGCTTCAGCAGGCTCCACTCGAACACGCCCAGGCCGGCCGGCACGGTGGAGACCAGGCCGGCCAGCACGGCCACCAGGTACAGGCCGACGAAACCAGGAAGCCCGGTCGGCGTGGAATCCGGCAGCAGCACGTAGAACGCGGCACTGGCCAACACCAGCTCGACCACGCTGAGCACGGTGACACCCAGCATGGTGCGTCGGTCGGGCAGCCACAGGCCATGGCCGAAGATGCGGAACTGGCGACCGTCGCGGCCGACCAGGATGAAGGTGGCGGCAAAGGCGATCAGTGCAACGATGCCGACCACGCGCACTGCAGCGGGATCCAGCGGTAGCGCAAGCGCGGCAGCGGCCGGCTCCATGCACAGCGCCACACCGATCAGCAGCCACGCGCCGAAGATGAAGCCCAGCGTGCTCATCAGCACCACCTGGCCGATCTGCGCCAGATCCAGGCCGGCACTGCGGTAGCCACGCAGGCGCACGGCACCACCGGTGAGTGCGGCAAAGCCCACGGTCTGGCCCAGGGTGTGGGCCAGGAAGGCGGTGATGCCGATCCGCGCCGGGTGCACGCGGATGCCGCTGCGGCGCAGGCCGATCGCATCGAAGCCGATCAGGCACGCGTAGCTGGCCAGGCCGAGCAGCACGGTCAGTGCGATCTGGGCACCGCTGAGCTGACGGAAGGCCTGGCGGATCGCGCGATAGCCGTGCTCATCGAATTCACCGGCCAGCCCGTGCAGGGCCAGCGCCAGGATCAACAATGGAACGACGATGGTGACGACCCGCTTCCAGGTCGGGGCAGAGGCGGCAGGGACGGAATCGGTAGGGGCGGTCATCGGCGCAAGGGTGCGGCAGCAAGGGCGAGGGCGGTGTCAACGCAGGGCGTCGCGCATCGTGCGCCTGCCAGCGCGGTTTGACCAGCGGTGCGGCTGTGCCGCCGCTGGCGGTATTCAGTGGCCGCACCGGGCACACACTTCCAACGCCGGCTGGGTGAGAATGCAGTTCAGACCACCCGCAGGAGCCACGCCCATGATGGAGCGTTACGACGTCGGACCGCGCATGTCCGAGATGACCGTGTACAACAAGGTCGCCTACCTTTCCGGCCAGATTCCGGAAGACACCAGCCAGGACATCACCGGGCAGACCCGGCAGGTGCTGGCCGAGATCGACAAGCTGCTGGCGCTGGTCGCCAGTGACCGCCAGCACGTGCTGCGTGCAGAGATCTTCCTGGCCGACATGGCTGATTTCGAGGGCATGAACAAGGCGTGGGACGAGTGGGTGGTAGAGGGCGCGACCCCGGCCCGCGCCACCGTCGAAGCCAAGCTCGCGCACGCCGAATGGAAGGTCGAGATCATCGTTACGGCGGCCGTGCCGTAATCACTGGACAGGGGTCAGATCCCTTTTCCGGAGGAAAAGGGATCTGACCCCGTTACAGTTTCACCAGCTCGATGCAATCCACCGGACACGGCGGAATACACAACTCGCAGCCGGTGCACAGATCCGCAATCACCGTGTGCATGTATTTCGCCCCACCGACGATCGCATCCACCGGACACGCCTGTATGCACTTCGTGCAGCCGATGCAGTCCGCCTCCACGATCGATGCCACCTGTGGCGCCTTGTGCTCGCCCCGCGATCGATCGAACGGCGGCGCCGGCACACCCAGCACCTGCGCCAACGCACGTGCACCGGCATCGCCACCCGGCGGACAACGATCCACGCCCACCTCGCCACGCGCCATCGCCTGCGCGTACGGGCGGCAGCCGTCGTAGCCGCATTGCCCACATTGGGTCTGCGGCAGCAAGCGGTCCAGGCGTTCGGTCAGGGGCGGAATCAGGCTCATGCGTGGCGAAGGCTGCGCGTGTGGTTACTTCAGGGGTTTGCCGCGGTACCAGCGCTCGTGCGCCAGCGCCAGCATCGGACGATCCTCGGCGCTGTCACCGTAGGCATGGATGCGTGTGTAGCGTGACAGATCGAACTGGCGACGGATGTGCTCGACCTTGCGCGGGCCACAATCGCCGCCGGCGTAGCGGCCGGTCAGGCGTCCGCTTTCGCTTTCCAGTCGATTGCAGATCAGCTGCAGGCCCAGTTGTTCGCACCACGGCCGTAGGTACAGATCCAGTGAACCGGATACCACCACTACGGTGTGCTGCTGCGCCTTGTGCCAGCGGATCTGCTCCAGCATTTCCGGACGCACGACATCGGGCAGGAACTCGCGGGAAAAGCCCGCCGCCAGCGTCTCGATGTCATCGGCGTGGCGCTCGCTGAAGGTCAACCGGGTCACCTGTGCACGGATGCGCTCGGCAGAGATCAGCTTCAGCTTGTACGCCAGCAGCCATGGGCCGACTTTCCACCACGCCTGTGCCAGCTGTTCGGCGGTGGCGACCCGGCGCAGGAAGCGGCCATAGGTGTCGCAGGTGGTAACGGTGTGGTCGAAGTCGAACAGCGCCAGTTCCAACGCAGCATCTCCCATCACGGTACCTCCCTTCGCGGTGCTCAAGGCTGGGCGCGGCCGGGGCCGCGCCCTTGTTGCATCAACGCACCGGCATGCCCGGCTGCGCGCTGCTGTCGGCGTCCAGCAGCGCCAGCGCGCCGCCATCGAAACCGGCCGACAGGATCATGCCTTCGCTCAGGCCGAAGCGCATCTTGCGCGGGGCCAGGTTGGCGATGAACACCACGCTGCGGCCGACCAGCGCTTCCGGCTCGCCGTAGCTGGCGCGGATGCCGGAGAAGATCTGGCGCTTGCCGAGTTCGCCCGCATCCAGTTCGAAACGCAGCAGCTTGTCCGAACCTTCCACGAACTCGCACACCAGCACCTTGCCGATGCGCAGGTCGAGCTTGGCGAAGTCGTCGATGCCGATGTAGGCCGGCGCGTCAGCGCTGTTTGCTTCGTCCTTGGCCACCACCGGTGCGGCAGGCTTTGCGGCTTCCGCCTTCGCTGCGGGGGCTGCAGCGGCAGCGGTCAGGGTGTCCTTGGAGGCGTCGATCATGGCGTCAATTTTCTTCGGGTCGATACGGGTGAACAGCGGGGTGTACTCGGTGATGCGGTGGCCGAGCAGCGGCTGTGCCAACTCGGTCCAGTCATTCACCGGCGCGGCCAGGAAGGCCTCGGCCTGCGCGGCGGTGGCCGGCAGCACCGGCTTCAAGGCGGTGACCAGCACGCGGAACAGGTTCAGGCCCTGGCTGCAGACCGCCTGCAGCTGCGCGTCGGCGCCTTCCTGCTTGGCGATCACCCACGGCTTGACGTCGTCGATGTAGCGGTTGGCTTCATCGGCCAGGGTCATGGTCAGGCGGATCGCCGCGGCCGGATCGTTGCGCTCGTACGCTTCACGGATCGGCGCCAGGCCATCGACGAAGCGCTGGTACTGCGCCGCGTCGGGCAGCTGCGCGGCCAGCTGGCCATCGAAGCGCTTGCTGACGAAACCGGCGCAGCGGCTGGCGAGGTTGACGAACTTGCCGACCAGATCGGCGTTGACGCGGGCGATGAAGTCGCCCAGGTTCAGGTCGAGGTCGTCGACGCCGCCACCGGACTTGGCGGCGAAGTAGTAGCGCAGCGCTTCCGGTTCCAGGCCGGCATCCAGGAACGTACGCGCCATCACGAAGGTGCCGCGCGACTTGCTCATCTTCGCGCCATCGACGGTCAGGTAGCCGTTGACGTGCAGGCGGGTCGGCGCACGGTGGCCGGTGCCGTGCAGCACCGCCGGCCAGAACAGGCCGTGGAAATTGACGATGTCCTTGCCGAGGAAATGATGCAGTTCGGTGCTGGTGCCGGCGCGCAGGTGCGCTTCGAAATCCTCGCCGATCCTGCTGCACAACGTCTGGAAGCTGGACAGGTAGCCGATCGGCGCGTCCAGCCAGACGTAGAAGTACTTGCCCGGCTGGCCGGGAATCTCGAAACCGAAATACGGCGCATCGCGCGAGATGTCCCACGCACGCAGGCCACCTTCGGCATTGAGCCATTCACCGAGCTTGGCCTTCACACCGGGCAGGGCGACATCGCCGGCCAGCCAGTCGCGCAGGAAGCCGTCGAAGTGGCCGACCTCGAAGAAGAAGTGCTCCGAATCGCGCATTTCCGGGGTTGCACCGGAGATCACCGAGCGCGGTTCCTTCAGGTCGGTCGGCGCATAGGTGGCGCCGCAGACTTCGCAGTTGTCGCCGTACTGGTCGGCGCTGCCGCAGTTCGGGCAGATGCCCTTGACGTAGCGGTCGGGCAGGAACATGCCCTTGGCCGGGTCGTAGAACTGCGCCACCGAGCGACGGCTGATGTGGCCGGCCGCTTCCAGCTTCAGGTAGAACGCCTCGGTCAGCGCCTTGTTGGCGGCCGAATTGGTCGAGTCGTAGTGGTCGAAGGCGACGCCAAAGGCGGCGAAATCGCGTTCGTGACTGGCCTGGATGTTGGCGATGAAGGTTTCCGGGGTGACCCCGGCCTTCTCCGCAGCCAGCATGATGGGCGTGCCGTGGGTGTCGTCGGCGCACACGAACCAGGCCTTGCCGCCGCTCATTCGACGCGCACGCACCCAGATGTCAGCCTGGATGTAGCCGACCAGGTGGCCCAGGTGCAGCGGGCCGTTGGCGTAGGGCAGGGCGGTGGTGACGAGCGCGGTACGGGTCATGGTCACGGGGTGCAGCCAGGGGGAACCGGGGATTATCGCATGCCCGCAACGCAGTGACCCGGCCGGAGCCGGGTCACTGGGGGCCGTGCAGGACCGGTGCGCTTACTCGCGCACCCAGGTCTGCGTGCGGCAGATGAAGGCGATGCAGCCGGCCACATCCAGCTTGGTGCCACCGGACTGGAGCTCCAGCTTGGACTTGTAGGTCTTGCCGTTGCCCGGGTCCAGGATGGTGCCGCCGGACCACTTGCTGGTGCTGCCCTTGTCCTGGGCCAGGTTCCAGAGGATGGTCATGCCGCGCACCGGCTTGTTCTTGTTGGCGCCTTCACAACCGTCGCAGACCGGGTTCGGGCCCTTGTCCGAATGCAGGATCTCGACCACCCGGCCGGTCAGCGTGCCGTTGGCGGCCTGGCTGATCTCGACGATCGACTTCACCTTGCCGGTCTTGTCGTCGATGGTCTTCCAGCGGCCGGCGGCACTGTCGGCGGCCTGCGCGGAGAGCGCGGCCAGGCACAGCGGCAGCGCCAGCAGCAGGGTCTTGAAGGTCTTGCGCATGGTCCCCTCCCAGGGTTCATTCCGGCACGATGCCGGTACGGGTCGACTGTATACCCATTCGGCGGGGTATGGGGAAGGGGGGGGGCTCGGCCGGGCGGCGCCCGGCACCCGCAACGGCAACGTCAAAGGCAACGGCAACAGCGGGCGTTCTGTGGGATGGCGGGGTGGGTCCGGTTGCGGGGGACGCTGCAAGTACGTCCATGTAAGCTCGGTCGCCGCATCCATGCGGCTCACGCCCCCGCAACCGGACC
>NZ_JBHZOP010000039.1:0-63534 GCF_042787595.1 Stenotrophomonas sp. YIM B13575
GGTCGGATCCCTTTGCGTGGCAAAGGGCTCTGACCCAAGGATGCGCGCCGGGGTCAGAGCCCTTTCCCAACGGAAAGGGATCCGACCCCAACCTGCCTGATCCTGAATGGCTGCGGTAGAGTCACACCACGCGCCCGCCTGACTGACATACCGTTTACGGGCAACAGGCGACACTGGACTTCGACCCGAGGCAAGGACACCCCCGCATGAGCAAGTTGACCGTAATCACCGACCGCGCCCTGGAGCGCGCCCTCGACCTCGCCCACACCGCCGGCGATGGCCTGAAGAGCGCCGGCGGCAGCCTGCGGCACCTCGGCCCGCAGGCCAGCGACTGGATCAAGACCGGCGCCGCGCTTGGCGCGGTGAAGACCGGCGGCAAGGTCGCTACCAAGTTCGCCCGCCGCAATCCGGCGGTGACCATCGCGGCGGCTGCGGTGGGCGTGGGCCTGCTGGGCTACGCGCTGTACCGCAAGCAGCAGAAGAAGAAGGCCGCCAATGGCCATGTCGTGAACGGCCAGGCCCAGCGCATCAATGCGCGCGATCGCCGCAACGACACCGTGGTCGACGAGCACAGCGATATCGGCAGCGACGCCTGACTGGCCGGGGTCGGATCCCTTCCGCAGGAAGGGCTCTGATCCCATGACGCTGCACGAGGGCCGGACGCCGCAAGGCCTCCGGCCCTTTTTCGTTTCAGCCGATCTGCCGCCACTGCCCCGGCTGCAGGTCATCCAGCCGGTACGGCCCCATCGCAGCGCGTACCAGGCGCAGCGTCGGCAGGTTCACGGCCGCGGTCATCCGCCGCACCTGGCGGTTGCGTCCTTCGCGGATCGTGATCGCCAGCCAGCTGTCGGGCACCGTCTTGCGGAAACGCACCGGTGGATCGCGCGGCCACAGCTCAGGCGCAGGATCGAGGCGCTCGATCTTCGCCGGCAGCGTCGGACCATCATTGAGCACCACGCCATCGCGCAGCTGCTGCAGCTGCTCGTCGCTGGGCTTGCCTTCCACCTGCACCCAGTAGAGCTTGTCCGCCTTGTGCTTCGGGTCGGTCAGCTTGTGCGCCAGCGTGCCGTTGTCGGTCAGCAGCAGCAGGCCTTCGCTGTCATGGTCGAGGCGGCCGGCAGCGTAGACGCGCGGCGGCAAGCCGAAACCGGCCAATGTCGGCCGCGGCGGCACGCTGCGGTCGGTGAACTGGCAGAGCACGTTGAACGGCTTGTTGAAGGCAATCAGCATTACGGGCGCGGCAGGCGGCGGGTAAGGCATTGTCCCACGCCGCGCGTCGTGCAACCGACCTGTAGAGCCGAGCCGATGCTCGGCTGCTGTTGCGATCCGTCGCGCTGTGCGCGATGAGCCGAGCATGGGCTCGGCTCTACACTGGGGAATCCGCGCTGGCAGTACGACGTGCCGGCTTACGGCTTGATGAAGCGCAGGGTCATGCGGTCACTTTCGCCGATCGCCTGGTACTTCGCATCATCGGCCTTGTCGTGCTGGTTGGTCGGCGGCAGGGTCCAGACGCCATTCGGATGGTCCTTGGTATCACGCGGGTTGGCATTGACCTCGGTGCGCGCATCCAGCTTGAAACCGGCAGCCTCGGCCATCGCGATCACCTGCTGCTGGCCGACATAGCCGGTGTCGTCAGCGTCGGCCACGTCGGCCTTGGCGCGGTGCTCGACCACGCCGAGCACGCCGCCCGGCTTGAGCACGTTGAAGAAGCCCTGGAACATGCCCTGCGCCTGGCCCGCCTTGCGCCAGTTGTGCACGTTGCGGAACGTCAGCACCACATCGGCCGAGTTGGCCGCGCCGAACACAGGCTTGGCCGGGTCGTAGGCGACGACGGTGGTCTTGTCGAACTGTGCCGGTGCGGCGGCGTACTTCTTTTCCAGGCTGTCGCGGCTGCGCTGCTGGTAGTCGCGGCCGCGGCCTTCCGCCACGGCCTGCGGATCGACCACCGCAGCGATGTAATGACCCTTGTCGCGCAGCAGCGGCGCCAGGATTTCCGAGTACCAGCCATTGCCGGGCGTGATCTCGATGACGGTCTTTGCCGGCGCCACGCCGAAGAAGCCCAGCGTCTGCGCAGGATGACGGAAACCGTCGCGCTTGACGTTGGCCGGGTCGCGGGTCGACGCCTTCACCGCCGCATCGATCGCCGGCGACACCTGGATCTTTGCCGGTGCGACCGTGGCCGGTGCAGCGAATGCGGGAACGGCGACCAGCAGCGCCGAGGCAAGCAGCACGCGGCAACCACGCAGGGATGAGGCAGCAATCATCGGGGCGACTCCAGCGGAAGATGCGGCGAGACTAGCAGCCGCCGCGCCGCAGGTGTTCACAAAACGTTAGCCGCGTGCACGTCGCGGAACACAGTTTTGTGGTCAGCGCCGCAGCGCGGTCACACATCGCGCTCTATCCTGAAGGACTTCCCCCAAGGAGTCCGTGCCCATGACGGCAATCCGCGAACTGGGCCGTTCCGGCCTGCATGTAGCTCCGCTCGCCTTCGGTGGCAACGTATTCGGCTGGAGCGCCGATGAGAAGGCCAGCTTTGCGCTGCTGGATGCCTTCGTCGATGCCGGCTTCAACCTGGTCGACACCGCCGATGTGTATTCAGCGTGGGTGCCGGGCAACCAGGGTGGCGAATCGGAGACCCTGCTCGGCAAGTGGTTCGCGCGCAGCGGCAAGCGCGACAAGGTGGTGCTGGCGACCAAGGTGGCCAAGTGGGCCGAGCGGCCCGGCCTGACCCCGGACAACATCAATGCAGCGGTGGAAGATTCGCTGCGTCGGCTGCAGACCGATGTCATCGATCTGTACCAGGCTCACGAGGACGATGAATCCACGCCGCTGGAAGCCACCCTGGCTGCGTTCGGTCGCCTGATCGAGGCAGGCAAGGTGCGCGCGATCGGTGCGTCCAACTACAGCGCCACGCGCCTGGCCGAAGCGCTGAAGGTGTCCACCGACTACAAGCTGCCGCGTTACGAAACCCTGCAGCCGGAGTACAACCTGTACGACCGCGCCGGCTACGAGAAGGAACTGGAACCGCTGGTGCAGCGCGAGCAGATCGGCGTTATCAACTACTACGCACTGGCCAGTGGCTTTCTCAGTGGCAAGTACCGCACGCCGGATGATGCCAGCAAGAGCAGCGCGCGTGGTGCCACCGTGGTCAAGCGCTATCTGAACCCGCGCGGCCTGCGCATCCTGCAGGCGCTGGATGATGTGGCCAGCAAGCACAACGCCACTGCCGCGCAGATCGCGCTGGCCTGGCAGATCGCACGGCCGTCGATCACCGCACCGATCGTCAGCGCCACCAGCGTCGAGCAGCTGCACGACCTGCTGGCGGCGGCGAACGTGGCGTTGAGCGTGCAGGATGTGGCGCAGCTGGATGCGGCCAGCGTGGAAGGCTGAGGAAGGATGGTGCCGACCAACGTCGGCACCGTTCAGTAGATCCACGCCACGCGTGAATGCAGTAGCTCAACGCGGCAGGCTGTCTTCGCCGACCAGCGCATGGTGCACGCCGATACCCGCGCGCACGCCTTCGGCCATGGCCAGGGTGATGTTACCGACCGTGGTCGCATCACCGGCCGCATGGACGTTCGGCACCGAGGTCTGTTTCATCATGTCCACCTCGATCAGCACGCCCAGCGGACTTTCCACCAGCGCGCAGCCCAGCTGCTGCACCAGCGGCGTGGCCATCGCCTGGCCGGCAGGCACGAACAGCGCACGCTGGGCGACTCGGCGGCCATCGGCAAGTTCCACTTCCAGCCAGGTGGGCTGCTCACCGTGCACGCCGATGACCGGCGTGGTTTCGATCTGCACGCCGCGCTGCTGCATGGCGGCCAGTTCCTCGTCGCTGATCGGCAGGCCCTGGCTGAAGAAGGTGACGTTGCCCCAATCGGCGAACAGCGGCGCCTTGCCGGCCGACATCGGATGGCCGCCGAGCAGGCCGATCGAACCGCCACCCACTTCGTAACCGTGGCAGTACGGGCAGTGCAGCACGGTGCTGCCCCAGCGTTCGGCCATGCCGGGCAGGTCGGGCAACTGGTCGGCGATGCCGGTGGCCAGCAGCAGCTTGCGCGCGGTCAGCACCTGACCGTCGGCGGTATGCACCTCCACGCCATCGGCGCTGGCGGTGGCCCGCACGGCTTCGGCATTCAGCCAACGCACGGTCGGGTAGTCCAGCAACTGCTGGCGTGCGTTCTTCAGCAACTCGGCGCCACTGATCCCGTCCATGCCCGGCACGCCGTGCGAATGGCTGGCGAAGCGGTTTCGCGGCGAACCCGCGTCGATGATCGTGACCGGCCGGCGCGCACGCGCCAGGATCAGACCGGCAGCGATGCCGGCGTAGCTGCCACCGACAATGAGGACATCAGGATTCATGGTGAGCTTCCAGGGAACGGTGATGGGCAAGATGGCGGGCGAAGTCGGCGCCGAGCTGGTCAAGGGTGGTTGCCTGCAGCCGCTGTTCGAGCAGGCGCTGCGCTTCGCGGGCACTCTCCAGCAGGGCCTGGTTGACCAGCTGCTGGATCGGGCAGCCGCCCATGCCTTCGCGGGTACCGACCTGGACCATCGGCGGCGCGCCGATGGCCTGGTAGACGTCGTGCAGGGTGATCGTGGCCGCATCGCGGGCGAGCTGGCTGCCGCCACCGTGGCCGCGCGTGCTGCGGACCAGGCCGGCCTTGTGCATCTGCGCCAGCAGTCGCCGGATCACCACCGGATGGGTCGGCAGGCAGGTGGCCAGCTGTTCGGAGGTTCGCGGCCCGGGCTGGCCAACCAGATGGGCCATCACGTGCAGGGCGTCGGAAAGCGGGTTCGCGGATTTCATGTAACTACAATAGTTACATTTAAACCGGCTGTCGAGGGTCTGCTTTCGTTCCATATGGACACATTTGTCCTATTAAACACATCCTTCACATCACTAAACAGAACGGGAATGTGACACGCATCGCACTTCAGAGACCTAAAGGATGGTCGATACCGCATCGCACCCCTTCCGAGATCTCGTCCCATGAAAGCCTCTTCCCATGCGCCGCGGCTGCAGTCGAAGCTGCTCGGCGCCGTTTCTGTTGGTCTGGCCGTTGTCCTGGTATGCGCCCTGGCGGGCCTGGCGTCTGCCTGGTTGAAGCTGTCCACCGAAGTCCCTCCGGAGGTCGCCCACAGCCGCGACGCCGAGCGCCTGCAGCGTGAGTTCCGCGGGCAGGTGCAGGAATGGAAGAACGTGCTGCTGCGCGGTCACGATGACGCGTTGCGCCAGCACCACCTGCAGGCCTTCGACAGCGAAGGCCGCCTCGTCGCCGAACTGGCCAAAGGCCTGGCGGCCAGCCCCGATGCGCGCACGCGTGAACTGGCGCAGGCGTTTTCCGGCCTGCACGCACAGCTGCAGCAGGATTACCACGCGGCACTGCAGGCCTTCGCTGACGCCGGCTACGATCCTGCGGCCGGCGATTCGCTGGTGCGTGGCAAAGACCGTCCGGTGGCGACCGCGCTGGATGCGTTGGGTACGCAGGCCACCCAGGTGGCCGAAGCCGCAGTGACCGCGCGTTCGCACCAGGCACGGCAGACGCTGCTGCTGTGCGCCGCACTGACCATTGGCGCGGCCGTGCTGCTGTTGATCGGCCTGGGCTGGTGGCTGCGGCGCGCCGTGGTGCAGCCGGTGCTGGCCGTGGAAGCGGCCGCGCGTGCGGTCGCTGCCGGCGATCTCGACTACCGCGTGCAGGTGCGCAGCCGCGACGAGATCGGTCGCCTGGCGCAGGCGATGCAGGCCGTGCAGAGCACCGTGCGCGGCGTGCTCGACGCGCAGACCGCGATGGCCAAGGCACACGATGCCGGCACGATCAGCCACCGCATGGACAGCAGCGCCTTCCCCGGCGCCTACGGCACGATGGTGGCCGACACCAACACCCTGGTCGATGCACACATCCAGGTGAAGATGCGCGCGATCGCGATCATGGGCCGCTATGCAGTGGGCGACCTCAGCCTGGACATGGAGCGCCTGCCGGGCGAAAAGGCGGTGATCACCCAGGCGCTGGATGCGGTCAAATCCAACCTCGGTGCGATCAACGGCGAGATCCGCCGCCTGGCCGAAGCCGCTGCCGCAGGCGACTTCAGCCAGCGCGGCGACAGCGCGCGCTTCGAGCATGATTTCCGCGCGATGGTCGATGGCCTGAACCGGTTGATGCAGACCACCGAACACAACCTCGGCGAGGTCTCGACGATGCTGCGCGCCATTGCCGATGGTCGCCTGGGGGCACGCATGCAGGGCGATTTCCAGGGCGTGTTCGCCCGCATTGCCGGCGATGCCAACACCACGGCGGCGCAGCTGGCCACGATCGTCACCGACATCAAGCACGCCTCGGGCAACATCCACACCGCCGCTGCCGAGATTGCCGCCGGCAACAACGACCTGTCGCGCCGCACCGAACAGCAGGCGGCGAACCTGGAAGAAACCGCTGCATCGATGGAAGAACTGACCTCCACCGTGCGCCAGAACGCCGAGCATGCACGGCAGGCGAACCAGCTGGCGATCGGTGCACACAGCGTGGCCTCGCACGGCGGTGAAGTGGTCGGCCAGGTGGTGGCGACGATGGACGCGATCGAAGGCTCCTCGCGGCAGATCGCCGACATCATCAGCGTGATCGACGGCATCGCATTCCAGACCAATATCCTGGCGTTGAATGCGGCGGTGGAAGCAGCGCGTGCCGGTGAGCAGGGCCGCGGCTTCGCGGTGGTCGCCAGTGAAGTGCGTACGCTGGCACAGCGCTCGGCGGCGGCAGCCAAGGAAATCAAGTCGCTGATCGAGGCGTCGGTGGAACAGGTGGGCCACGGTACGCAGCGTGTGCGCCAGGCCGGCGACACCATGGCCGAGATCGTCGCTTCGGTGCAGCGCGTGACCGACATCATGGCCGAGATCTCCGCTGCCTCGCAGGAGCAGTCGGCCGGCATCGAGCAGGTCAGCCAGACCATCATCCAGATGGACGGCACCACCCAGCAGAATGCTGCGCTGGTGGAAGAAGCGAGCGCGGCGGCACGCAGCCTGGAACAGCAGGCGAACCGGTTGATCGACTCGGTGGATGTGTTCGATCTGTCGACCACGGCGGCGGCAAAGGATGCCTTGGCGCGCGCGGCCTGATCCTTTGCAGGCAGCCGAGCATGGGCTCGGCTCTACACCGGGCCGTCGATCGTTCCGGGCTCGGCTCTACACCGGGCCGTCGGTCGTTCCGGGCTCTGTAGAGCCGAGCCTACGCTCGGCTCACATCAGCGCAGGTAATCCGATGCGGCCATCGCTTCACCCAGGTAATCCAGGAACGAGCTGATCCGTGCCGACACGGCCGTGTTGCGGTAGTACACCGCATGGATCGGCTGGTACACATCCATCGTCTGTGCGGCCAGCACCGGCACCAGCGTGCCGGCCGCACGATCACGTTCGGTCACGAAGTCGGACAGGCAGGTGATGCCCACGCCTTCCACCGCCAGCGTGCGCAGCGTCTCGCCGCTGGACACCGCGATATCCGGGCGCACCAGCAGCTGCCCGTCGGCATCGCCCGGCAGCGGCCAGCGGTTCAGCGATTCCGGTTCGTTGAAGCTGAGCAGCGTGTGCTGGCCCAGCGCCGCCACGCTGGCCGGCTCTCCGTGCGCGGCCAGATAGCCCGGGCTGGCCAGCACCTGCAGCCGGCAGCGCCCCAGCGGCCGCGCATGCAGCGTGGAATCAGCCAGCGGGCCGATGCGGATCGCCAGGTCGGTACGCCGTTCCAGCAGGTCGATGTAGCGCTCGGAACTGTTCAACTCCAGCTGCACCTCCGGATAGCGCGCGCGGTAGCCGGCCACCAGCGGCGCGATCACGTGCAGCACGAACGGCATCGCCGCATCCACCCGCAGCCTGCCAGCCGGGCGCTCGCGGCGCGCGGCCATCTGTTCCTCGGCCGATTCCACTGCATCGATGATCGCGCGCGCATGACGCAGGTAGGCCTCGCCCTCGGCGGTCAGGTGCAGGCGACGGGTGGTACGGGTCAGCAGGGTGGTGCCCAGCTTGTCCTCCAGCCGGCCCAGCGCGCGGCTCACGCCTGAAGGCGTCTGCCCCAGCTGCTCGGCGGCGGCGCTGATCGAACCGCTGTCGATCACCGCCAGGAAGGCCTGCATTTCGTCGAGGGTGGTTTTCATGCCGCCATTATTGACCACGCGGCAAGAGTGATTGGCGTGAAGACCGGTTTTTCGGCAAAGGTCGACCGCGCACACTGCGCCCCTTCCTTCGCTCTGGACACTGTCATGATCCGTGGCATTCCGCTCGCCCTGCTGGCGCTGACCCTCGGCGCCTTCGCCATCGGCACCACCGAGTTCGTCATCGTCGGCCTGATCCCGACCATCGCCGCCGACCTCCAGGTCAGCCTGCCGTCGGCCGGCCTGCTGGTCTCCCTGTATGCCCTCGGCGTGGCCGTCGGCGCACCGGTGCTGACCGCGCTCACCGGCCGCGTACCGCGCAAGACCCTGCTGGTCGCGCTGATGGTGCTGTTCACCCTCGGCAACGTCATCGCGTGGATGGCACCGGGCTACACCTCGCTAATCGTCGCCCGCATCCTCACCGGCCTGGCCCACGGGGTGTTCTTCTCCATCGGCTCGATCATCGCCACCGCCGTGGTGCCGAAGGAGAAGGCCGCCAGTGCCATCGCCATCATGTTCACCGGCCTGACCGTGGCGCTGGTGACCGGCGTACCGCTGGGTACCTTCATCGGCCAGCACCTGGGCTGGCGCGCCACGTTCCTGGCCGTGGCCGGGCTGGGCGTGATCGCGCTGCTGGGCGCTCTGCTGTTCGTGCCTCGCGGCCTGGCGCAGAGCGCGCCGGCCACCTTCCGCCAGCAGCTGGGCGTGCTTGCGCAGCCGCGCCTGCTGATGGTCTACGCCATCACCGCACTCGGTTACGGCGGCACCTTCCTGTCCTTCACCTACCTGACGCCGATCCTGCAGGACGTCACCGGCTTCTCCGCCAACGCGGTCAGCCTGGTGCTGCTGGTGTATGGCGTGTCGGTGGCGATCGGCAACCTGTGGGGCGGCCGCATGGCCGACCGCATGGGCCCGGTGCCCGCGCTGAAGCGCATCTTCGCGCTGCTGGCCGTGGTGCTGCTGGTGATGACCTTCACCGCCCACAACACCTGGTTGATGCTGCTGACCGTACTGGCATTGGGCGCGGTGGCATTCGGCAACGTGCCCGGCCTGCAGGTGTATGTGGTCAAGCAGGCACAGCGCTACGCACCGCAGGCCACCGATGTGGCCTCGGGCCTGAACATCGCCGCGTTCAACATCGGCATCGCGCTGGGTGCATCGCTGGGTGGCCTGGTGGTCGAACACATCGGCCTGATGCACACGCCGTGGCTGGGCGCGCTGGTGGTGGTCGGCGCGTATGGCCTGACCGTGCTGAGCGGTCGCCTGGACCGTCGCGACGGCATCGATGATCGCGCCGAAGGCATCACCATTGCGGCGCATTGATGAGCGCAATGCACCGTTGCCGGCATGCACACGGCCCCTGCCCTACCCTTTGCAATCACCTCCTTCCCCCGCTTTGGAGTTCCCCATGACTGTCCCCGCTTTCGGTCTCGGCACCTTCCGCCTGAAAGACCAGACCGTGATCGACTCGGTGCGCAACGCACTGGACGTCGGCTACCGCGCCATCGACACCGCGCAGATCTACGGCAACGAAGCCGAGGTCGGCCAGGCCATCGCCGAGTCCGGCGTGCCGCGTGACGAGATCTACCTGACCACCAAGGTGTGGATCACCGAGTTCAAGCGCGACGCACTGCTGGCGAGCCTGCGTACCAGCCTGGAAAAGCTGCGCACCGACCATGTCGACCTGGCGCTGATCCACTGGCCGTCGCCGAACGACAAGGTCGATACGCCGATGGAGGAGTACCTGGCCGCGCTGGCCGAAGCCAAGGCACAGGGACTGACCCGCGAGATCGGCATCTCCAACTTCACCATCGCCCAGACCCGCAAGGCGATTGAAATCCTCGGCGCCGATGCGATCGCCACCAACCAGGTCGAGATCCACCCGTACCTGCAGAACCGCCTGCTGGTGAAGTTCCTGCAGGACAACGGCATCCGCGTCACCGCGTACATGAGCCTGGCCTATGGCGAGGTGATCAAGGACCCGGTGATCCAGGCCATCGCCGGCCGCCACCAGGCCAGCCCGGCGCAGATCGCACTGGCGTGGGCGCTGCAGCAGGACTACGCGGTCATTCCGTCGTCGACCAAGCGCGAGAACCTGGCCAGCAACCTGGAAGCGGCAGCGATCCGCCTGACCGAGGACGACATGGCGCAGATCGCCAAGCTGGACCGCGGCCATCGCCTGGCCAATCCGGAAGGCATTGCGCCGGCCTGGGATTGAGCAAAAGCCGCCGGGCATGGCCCGGCGCTACCGGTAGGTGCCGACCTTGGTCGGCGCTTACCTCTGGTCGATCGATGAAACACCGTGCCGACCAAGGTCGGCACCTACCAGAAGCGTGGGTTCAACCCTCACCCTGCAACAACCACCCGCGCATCGCCGCACTCACCTCGTCCGGCTTTTCCATCGGTGCCAGGTGCCCGCAATCAGGCACCACCACCAGCTGCGAATGCGGCACCAGCGCGTGCATCTCCTCGCTCACCGCCAACGGCGTGATGCGGTCGTTCGCACCACAGACAATCAGCAGCGGATCGCGGTAAGCGGCCAGCACGTCGTGGCCATCACTGCGTTCCAGCGCGCTCTGCCGCAGGAATACCTCCGCACCCAACCGCGCGGTCATGTCGCGCACGCGCTGCACCAGCACGTAGTCGTCCAGCCGCGAGGCATCGATGTAGCTGCGCATCAGCACATCGCCGAAACCGTGGAACTTGCCCGGCAGGCGCACGCTGGCACGCTGGCTGCGGCGCTGTTCGGCGCGTTCCGCGGAGTCGGCATGGATCGAGGTGTCGATCAGGGCCAGCTGCAGCACGCGCTCAGGCGCCGTGCGCAGGATCTGCTGGGCGACGAAGCCGCCCAGTGAGAAACCGGCCAGCGCGAATCGGGGGGGCGCCTGCGCCAGCACGTCCTCGGCCACCGCCTGCAGGGTCTCGCCCCGGGTCTGGTCGCCCACGGTGCAGTCGGCGATATCGGCCAGGTCGGCCAGCTGCGCGCGCCAGAGTTCGGCATCGTTGAGCAGGCCGGGGAGCAGCAGCAGCGGAATACGGTCGGTCATGCGGGTATTGTGGCGCCTTCAAACCCACAACACGACCACACAGCCATGGCCGATCCCTACAACAGTGGCACTCCCACCACCTCCGCAGCGCGCTTCGATGATTCGATGGTCACCACCGCCTTCGAGCTGCCCGGCTACCGCATCGCACGCAACCTGGGCGTAGTGCGTGGCATCACCGTGCGCTCGCGCTCGATCGTCGGCAACTTCCTCGGCGGCCTGCAGACGATCTTCGGCGGCAACATCACCATCTACACCGAGTTGTGCGAGCAGGCGCGCGAGGAAACCTACCGAGACATGGTCAAGCACGCGCGGCAGCTGGGCGCCAACGCGGTCATCGGCATGCGCTACGACGCCACCGATGTGATGACCGGCCTGACCGAGGTGCTGTGCTATGGCACGGCGGTGGTGGTGGAACCGTTGCGCTGAATCCGGCGTTCCGCCGGGCATGGCATCAAGTGCAGCCGAGCGTGGGCTCGGCTCTACAGCGGAGGCGCAGCGACTTCCACCTGCTGCACCGGCAGCGTCACCATCATCACCGTCGGGTCGTCCGGGTCCAGTTTGGTCTTGAAGCCCAGGCTCTGGCACATCGCCAGCATGGTGCTGTTCTCGCGCAGCACCTGGCCTTCCACCACGTCCAGGCCCAGCCACTTGGCGTACTCGATCATGATCGCCATCAGGCGCCAGCCGATGCCATGGCCCTTCAGGTCCGAGCGGATCAGGATGCCGTACTCGCCGCGGTGATAGTCCGCATCGGCATGCAGTCGCACCGCACCGAGCATTTCACCGGTGCGCGGCTCAATGGCCACCAAGGCGATCGAGCGCGCGTAGTCCAGCTGGGTCAGGCGGGCAATGAACTCGTGGCTGAAGTGCTTGACCGACTGGAAGAAGCGCAGGCGCAGATCCTCATCGCTGACGCGCGCGAAGAACGCACGGAACAACGCGTCATCTTCCGGCCGCACCGGGCGTACGAACGCGCGACCGCCATCGGACAGCTCGATGGTGCGCTCCCATTCCTTCGGGTACGGGAACACGGCGAAGCGTGGATGGCCACGCCCTTTGTGCAGGATGCGCGACGGGGCAACCGCCACGCGCGCGTCCAGCGCCAGGATGCCCTTGCTGTCCACCAGCAACGGGTTGATGTCCAGCGTGCGCACTTCGGGAATATCCGCTGCCAGCTGCGCCAGCTTGACCAGCGCCAGCGCCAGTGCGCGCTCGTCGGCCGCTGGCACATCGCCGTAGGCCTTGAGGATGCGCGAGGCGCGGGTCTGGCCGATCAGCTCGTGGGCCAGGCGCAGGTCCAGCGGCGGCAGCGCCAACGCCTTGTCATTGATCACTTCCACCGCCGTGCCACCACGGCCGACCACGATTACCGGGCCGAACGTGGCGTCGTCGGCGATACCGACGATGAGCTCGCGTGCCTTCGGGCGGACGATGGTCGGCTGCACCAGCAGGCCGTCGATGCGGGCGTCCGGTCGCAGCTGTCGCGCACGGGCAAGGATCGCCTTGGCCGCGCTCTGCACCGCAGGCAGCGTCGCCAGATTGAGTCGCACGCCATCCACTTCGGATTTGTGCGGAATATCGGGCGACAGGATCTTCAGCGCGACGGTCGCGCCACGCTCCAGCAGCGGTTGCGCCAGATCCATCGCCTCGTGCGCATCGCGCGCGTGCATCACCGGCGCAGAAGGAATGCCGTAGGCCTTCAGCAGCTCATGGGTGGCCAGCGGATCCAGCCAGCCTTGACCGTTGGCCAGCGCGGCCTCGACCAGCGCGCGTGCACGCACGGTATCCACGCTGAAGTCCTGCGGCAGGCTGGGCGGCGTTTCCATCAACGCGTTCTGTGCTTCGCGGTAACGCACCAGATGCTGGAAACCGCGCACGGCCTCGGCTTCGGTGGGATAGGTCGGCACGCGTGCCGCATTGAGAGTGGCGGTGGCCTGGTCGTCGTTGCCCAGCCACACCGCGAACACCGGCTTGTCACGGTGATGACGCGGGCGCAGGCCCAGCGTGCGGGTCAGCGCCTGCGCGGCGTCGGCCGAGGAGGTGAACGCCGTGGGCACGTTGACCACCAGCACCGCGTCGTTCTCGTTGTCGGCCAGCAGCGCCTCGATGGCCGTGGCATAGCGATCACCATCGGCATCGACCACGATGTCGACCGGGTTGCTGCGCGACCAGCCCTGCGGCAGTACTGCATCGAGCTTCTGCACGGTGCTGTCGGACAGTTGCGCCAACGTGCCATGCAGGGCGATCAGCTGGTCCACCGCCAGGTGGCCGACACCGCCGCCGTTGCTGAGGATGGCCAGGCGACGCCCGGGGAAGGTACCCAGGCGGCCCAGCGATTCGGCTGCGGTGAACAGTTCGTCCAGCGCACTCACCCGCAGCAGGCCGGCACGGTTGAATGCCGCGCCGTAGACATCATCAGCGCGCGCCAGTGCCTGCACGTGGGTATCGGCGCTGCCCGGCTGCACCCGTTCGGCGCGGCCGGACTTCACCACCACCACCGGCTTGGCACGCGCAGCGGCACGTGCGGCCGACATGAATTTGCGGGCGTCCTTGATCTGCTCGACGTAGAGCAGGATGGCGCGGGTACGGTAGTCGGTGGCGAAATAGTCCAGCAGGTCGCCGAAGTCCACGTCCATGGTGTCGCCCAGCGAGACCACGGCGGAGAACCCCACCGAACGTGCCACGCCCCACTCCACCAGGGCGGCGGCGATCGCCGAGGATTCGGAGATCAGCGCGAGGTCGCCGGCCTGCGGGAAATGCGCGGCGATGCTGGCATTGAGCCGTGCATGCGGTGCGATCACGCCCAGGCAGTGCGGGCCGAGGATGCGCAGGCCATGCGCGCGCGCGGCCGCCTCCACCTGTGCCCACGGCGAACCCGGGCCTTCACCCAGATGCGCGGTGAGGATGATCGCGGCCTGTACGCCACGTTCGGCGGCGGTGCGTACCACCTGCGGCACGATGGCGGCCGGCGCGGTGATCACCACCAGTTCCGGTACCCAGTCCAGGTCCTTCAAGCGTTTGACCGTGCGGATGCCATCGATCTCGGCGTGGCGCGGGTTGATCCATGCCACCTTGCCGGGGAAGCCGGTGCCACGCAGGTTGCGCATCACTGCGCGGCCGGCCGAGCGCTCACGCGGGCTGCCGCCGATCACCGCGACCGACTGCGGACGGAACACGGACTGCAGGTGGTAGGTACTCATGTGCCTACGTTACACGGACCGGTGCTGCGGCGGCATGATCGTGCGCAGGAACCTGGCATCGCATCCACGCATGGCGTGGATCTACTACGGCGGCCACGACCGATACATCCACGCATGGCGTGGATCTACCACGGCTGCCAGGACCAGTAGATCCACGCCATGCGTGGATGACGCCCCCTTACAGTAGATCCACGCCATGCGTGGATGACGCCCCCTTACAGTAGATCCACGCCATGCGTGGATGACGCCCCCGTTACAGCAGGGTGCCGTGCAGGATCATCGCGGCGATGCTGAAGTAGATCACCAGGCCGGTCACATCCACCAGGGTGGCGACGAACGGGGCCGAGGCGCTGGCCGGGTCGAAGCCCAGCCGCTTGAGGATGAAGGGCAGCATCGACCCGGACAGCGAACCGAAGGTGACGATGCCCACCAGCGCGGCGCCGATGGTGATCGCCAGCAGGATCCAGTGCTCGCCGTAGTCATGGAAGCCACCAAGCTGCCAGATCACGATGCGTACGATGGCCAGGCAGCCGAGGATGGCACCGAGCACCATGCCAGTGGGCACTTCGCGCAGGGCCACCTTCCACCAGTCGCGCAGGCGCAGCTCGCGCAGGGCCAGGCTGCGGATCAGCAGCGAGGTCGCCTGCGAACCGGAGTTGCCGCCCGAGCTCATGATCAACGGAATGAACAGGGTCAGCACCACCGCGCGCGCCAGTTCGTCCTCGTAGTGCTGCATCGCGCTGGCGGTCAGCATCTCGCCCACGAACAGCACGCTCAGCCAGCCGGCGCGCTTGCGCAGCATCTCGAAAAAGCCGATCTGCATGTACGGCTTGTCCAGCGCTTCCATGCCGCCGAACTTGTGCGCGTCTTCGGTGGACTCTTCGATCAGTGCATCGAGAATGTCATCGACCGTGACGATGCCGAGCATGTGCTGCTGCGCGTCCACCACCGGGATCGCCAGCAGATCGTGGCGGCGGATCAGCCGTGCCACGTCTTCCTGGTCCATCTGCGCATCCACCATCACCGGCGGATTGACCTGGGCCACGTCCAGGATCGATTCCTCCGGCAGGCCGGTGATCAGCCGGCGCATGGTCACCACCTGCTGCAGCTGCTGGGTGGCCGGGTCGAGGACGTAGATCGCGTACACGGTCTCGCGCGTGCGCTCGACCTGGCGGATGTGCTGCAGGGTCTGGGCCACGGTCCAGGTGGCGGGCACGGCGACGAACTCGGTGGTCATCAGCGCACCGGCGGTGTTCGGCGGGTAGCTCAGCAGCTTCTGGATGGTCTGCCGGGCTTCGTTGCCCAGCAGCGGAATCAGCCGCGCGCGTTCTTCTTCATCCAGCTCGTGGACGATGTCGGTGGCACGGTCGTCGGCCATCAACCCCAGCAGCGCGGCGGCGCGTGCCGGCGGCAGCGCGGCAACCAGTTCGCCACTGCGGTGCAGCTCCGGCGCCTCCAGCATCTTCACTGCACGCGGCAACGACAGCGCAGCCAGCGTCTCGGCGGCGCGCTGCAGTTCGAGCGTGTTGAGGAATTCCACCGCGTCGGCGGTGTTGTAGTTCGCCAGCGGTGCCGACAATGCTGCGGCATCGGCCACCGGACGCAGCAATTGCTTCTGGTTCATGGTGATTCGCCTTCATGGGGTGCGACATCGCGCAACGCCAACGCAGGCAAACCGTCCCGATGTCAGGCGGTGGCCATCGCTGGCGTCGACCGAGGTCGACTTCTACTGTCGCTGGACATGGGTTGGGGACTCTGGAGGGGTGTACTGACGGACATGCCGGCAGCGGCGGGCAGTCTGGACCGGCGACCGGTGCAGGTCAACCCGCAGCCGGTGACCGGGCAAGGGGCCCACTGCCGTTCTCGTGCGTACACAGCCGCGCGCGCATAATGGCCAGGTGGCCTCCGCCGCGCTTCCCCCCCGCCGAACGGACGCACAGCCGGCCTTCCGATGACCAGGTATTCCCATGCATAGCGGTGGTCTGGAACTGGCACTGGTGCTGCTGCTGGCCGCGGTGATCGCGGTGCCGGTGTTCAAGAAGTTCGGCTTCGGCGCGGTGCTGGGCTACCTGGCGGCCGGCGTGGTGCTGGGGCCGGATGGCCTCGGCTTCGTGCAGGATGCCGACCGCATCCTCGGCGCGGCCGAGATCGGCGTGGTGATGCTGCTGTTCGTGATCGGGCTGGAGCTGTCCCCTGCCCGGCTGAAGGTGATGCGGCGCTCGGTGTTCGGTGCGGGCGCAGCGCAGGTGGCGCTGTCCGGGCTGGTGCTGGGCGGGCTGCTGCTGCTCGATCACTTCCAGTGGAAGAGCGCGCTGGTGGTGGGCGTGGCGCTGGCGCTGTCGTCGACCGCGGTCGGCCTGCAGCTGTTGTCCGAGCACAAGGCGATCAACAGCGACCACGGCCGGCTGGGGTTTGCCATCCTGCTGTTCCAGGACCTGATCGCCATTCCGCTGCTGGCCGCGATTCCGCTGCTGGGCGGGGTCAAGAACGAGACGCTGCGCTGGGAAGATGCGGCCGTCGCGCTGGGCGCGCTGGCGGTGGTGATCCTGTGTGGACGGCCGGTGCTGCGCCGCCTGTTCGGCATCATCGCGCGCACCCGCAGCCCGGAAGTGTTCACCGCTACTGCGCTGCTGGTGGTGCTGGGCACCGCCTGGTTCATGCAGGAAGCCGGCCTGAGCCCCAGCCTGGGAGCGTTCCTGGCCGGCGTGCTGCTGTCCGATTCGGAATTCCGGCACGAACTGGAATCGCAGATCGAGCCGTTCAAGGGCTTGCTGCTGGGCCTGTTCTTCATCGCCGTGGGCATGGGCATCGACCTCGACCGCATCGCCGCCGAGCCGTGGATGATCGCCGCGGGTGTGGCGATCCTGCTGGTGGTGAAGTTCAGCCTGCTGTACGCCATCGGCCGCATCGCCAAGCTCAGTTCGCGGCAGTCGCTGCTGCTGGGCAGCGTGTTGTGGCTGGGCGGCGAATTCGCCTTCGTGGTGTTCAACGAAGCGCAGCGTGCGCATCTGCTGGGCAATGCCAACCATGACCGGCTGGTGGCGATTGTCGGCCTGTCGATGGCGATCACCCCGTTGCTGATGATCGCCCTGCTGCGCCTGCTCGGCGAGGAGAAAGCCGCGCCACGCCAAGCGGCGGAGGCCGACAAGGTGGCGCCGGACAATCGCCCGAAGGTGCTGATTGCCGGCATGGGCCGCTTCGGCCAGGTGATCGCGCGCCTGCTGACCGCGCAGAAGGTGCCGTTCGTGGCGCTGGAAGCGAACCCGGACACCGTGGCCGACCTGCGCCGCTTCGGCAACCAGCTGTACTACGGCGACCCGACCCGGCCGGAGATGCTGCGCGCCGCCGGTGGCGAGCACATCGACGTGTTCGTGATCACCGTGGACGACCCGGAAACCAACCTGCGCGCGGTGCGCATGGTGCGCCGCCTGTACCCGGATGCGACGGTGCTGGCACGCGCACGCAACCGCCAGCATGCGTGGCGGTTGATGGACATGTCGGCCGAACCGTTCCGCGAAGTGTTCGGTACCAGCCTGGAAATGAGCGGGCGCGTGCTGACCGCGCTGGGCGTGGCCCCGAACGTGGCCGAGCGCCATGTGCAGCAGTTCCGCGAACACGACGAGAAGCTGCTGCGCGACCAGTACCTGGTCTACGACGACGAGGCGGCGGTGATCCAGACTTCGCGCGATGCGCGCAACGACCTGATGCACCTGTTCGAAGCGGACGCGGAAAGCGACGACAAGTAGATCCACGCCATGCGTGGATGTTGTTGTTTCCGTGCGCGGCGATCATCCACGCATGGCGTGGATCTACTGAAGGCATCCTGCCGACCAACGGTCGGCACCCACCAGGGGTAGGATCCCAAGGTATTGGGGTCAGAGCCCTTTCCGTTGGAAAGGGATCCGACCCCGGGCCGGTCAGCCGTTGTCGCGCAGGAACCTGGCCATCGACGATACGCCCGGCACGCGCGGCTCGAACTCGGCGGCGACGTCGATGAAGCCGCGCATCACCGCGATCTCGCGCGGGCTGCGGTTCAAGCCATCGCGCGCTTCCGGATCGGCACCGGCGCGCAGCAGGCGCTGCACCAGCAGCGGCAACCCGTGGAGGGCGGCCAGGTGCAACGGGCCGAAGCCACGCGGGTCGCGCACGTCCAGGCTCACGTCTTCATCGAGCAGGCGCTCGACCGCGGCCATCACCACCTGCTCGTCGCAGGCGGTGCCCGGTTCGGCGCGCGCGCCCATCAGCAGCAGCAGCGGCGTGACCGCACCGGCGGCGGCCTGGTCCGGTTCTGCACCGGCCAGCAGCAGGGTGTCGAGCAGCGCCAGCAGGCGCGAACGGTCGCGCGCACTGAAGCCATACAGGGCGGCGCAGTGCAGCGGTGCCAGCTGCTGGGCATCGCCGGCATGCACGTTGGCACCGGCGGTGAGCAGGCGCGCCACGATGTCCGGCAGGCCCAGCGCCGAGGCCAGCATCAGCACGGTGACGCCGCCCGGCAGGCGGTGTTCGAGCTGCGCACCAGCATCAAGCAGGGCCGAGACGATCTCGACCTGGCGCATGCTGACCGCCGCCGACAACGGCGTCGCACCACTGGCAGCGGCATGCTGCGGATCGGCGCCGCGCGCCAGCAGCAGGTCGACCACGGCCAGATGGCCACCGCCGGCAGCACGCAGCAGCGCGGTGCAGCCCTGCGCATCGACGGCGTCGACGGCAAAGCCCAGATCATTCAAACGACGCACGGCATCGACATCACCGGCCATCGCGGCGGCCGGCAGATCGCCTTCGCGCAGGGTCCTGCGCGGCAGCGGCCAGACCCGCCAGTCCAGCCAGTCGGCCAGATCGCGACGACCGATCGACAGCGCCACGCCCAGCGGCGTCTGCCCATCGGCAGCACGCGCTTCCGGCGAGGCGCCGTGCTGCACCAGCAGCTTCAGGGCACTTTCGCGCGCCAGTGCGGTGGCCAGATGCAGCGCGGTCATGCCATGGCTGTCACGTGCTTCACGGTCCACGCCGGTGGTGAGGAGGGCCTGCTGCAGGCGCAGCCACCCCAGGCGCACCGCCAGTGACAACGGCGGATCACCGGCCGGCGAGGCAGCAAACGGATCGGCGCCGCGTTCCAGCAGTTCCAGCGCCAGCTGTTCCAGGCCACGCGCCGCCTGGTCGTGCTGCGCGCAGGCGGCCAGGAAACGCGCCAGGCCACCACGGCCGGCCGGCGACAGGCCATGCTGCAGCATCACCTGCAGGGCTGGCACGGCATCGATACCGCGCGACAGCAGCGCGAACATCGGTGTATCGGCACAGGCGTCACGCACGTACGGATCGGCACCGTGGGCGAGCAGCCAGTCGACCGCACGCGGCTCCAGCGCCAGCTCCGGGTCGAGCAGCAGGCCACCCAGTTCTTCAGGCTGGCACAGCCTGGCCAGTGCGGCCATGCCATCGGTGTTGCCGAACCCCAGCGCCTCGCGCAGCAGGGTCAACGGCGGACGATCAGGCAGCAGGCCGCTGGCACTGGCCGCCTCACCGCGCTCGGCCAGGCCATCGCTGACGGCGGCAGGCAACGGATAGGACGGATCCAGCAGGGCGACGATCGCCCAGCGACCGGCTTCGGCGGCGTAGTCCACCGCGCGCCGGCCGGCCGGATCGCTGCCGTCGGCGGCGATGCCCAGTTCCAGCAGGCGCTTGATCAACAGCGGCGAAACGTCCTCGGCCATCGTTGCCAGCAGCACCGCGTTGCGGCCATCGGTGTCGACAGCAACCAGGTCGGGCTTGTGTGGCAGCAGGTGCTCGACCACGGCGGCGCGGCCGGCACGTGCAGCTTCCAGCCACGGGGTACGGCCGAGCGCGTCGCGCGCTTCCAGGTTGGCACCGGCGGCAAGCAGCACGCCGATGATGTCCACGTGGCCGGCCAGTGCCGCTTCATGCAGCGCGCTGCGGCGCTGGCGGTCACGCGCGTCGGCACGTGCCTTGTGCTTGAGCAGCAGCTGCACGCCGGCCGGATCATCGTCTTCGGTGGCGGCCGCGGCCAGCAGCACCGGGGTGCCGTCAGCCGGCTCGCTGCGGGCGCCGCGCTCCAGCAGGAAGCGCGCCAGGCGCCAGTTGCCGACCTGGCAGGCCACCGCCAACGGCGACCAGCCATCACGGTTCAGCGCGTCGACTTCAGCCGCTGCATCGCGCAGCAGCGCGGCCACGCCCGGGTCGGAACTGCGGGCGGCATGGTGCAGGGGCGTATTGCCCTCACTGTCGGTGGCGCGCGAATCGGCACCGTTGGCCAGCAAGGTCATCACCGCCTCCGGACGCCCATGCCAGCTGTCGCGGGTCGCGGCCAGCAGCGGGGTCATGCCGCGATGCGGCGCGTTCACATCGACGCCGCGGCCGATCAGCTCACGCAGCAGGCGCAGGTCCGGCAGGACGGCGGCGAGCACTGCCAGGCTGCGCTGGTCGCGCCAGTTCGGGTCAGGCAGGGAGTATGGATCGGCGCCGGCCTGCAGCAGCTGCAGCGCACGGTCGATACGGCCGTGGCGTGCGGCTTCGTACAGGGCCGGGGTCAGCTCTTGCGGCGCCAGGGCTTCCAGCGGCGTGGTGTCCACCACCGCGCTGAACAGCGTTTCGCGATCGACCGGCAGTTCAGCGCCAACCGCGCTGCGCAGCGACACGAGCGGCGCCGGTGCAATGCGCTGCAGCAGCAGGTGCAGCAGCGGCGACAGCAGCAGCACCGCCAGTGCCGACGGCCAACGCGCGCTTTCCGGCAGCAGGTCCGGCCAGGTCGGCAGTACCACCAGTGCCGCCAGGGCCATCACCAGGGCCGCCACGCCAAGACCACGCCAGGCGCTGAGGTCACGACCCGCCAGCGCCTGCCAATGCTGGGCCAGGCCACCATCGAGACGCTCGACATCGTTCCACAGCGGCCAGGTGCGCCATGCCGCCAGCAGGCCGGCGCTGACCAGCACGCTCAGGCCCAGCACCGCGGCCAGGCTGCCGCTGTCGCGCAGCGCGGCCAGCGGCCAGGCCAACAGCAGGGCCAGCAGCAACGGCGCGGCGGTCCACAGCGCCAGCAGGGCCGGCAGGTCCTGGCGGGCGATCACCTTCGGCGACAGCAGCGCACGGCTGCGCCGCCACCACGAAATCCCCAGCGCGAACGCCGGTTGGGCCAGCGCCGCCAGCACCGCGCCGGGCAGGCCACCCAGCGCCGATCCCAGCGCCAGCAAGGCACCGACGGTGAAGGCCAGCGACAGGGCGCGGGATCGGGAAAGCTCAGTCATAGTGGCGCAGCATCATGCTGCTCACCGACGGCGGCACCTGCAGGTAGAACCCGCGCTCGGTCAGTTCGCTGCGCACCTTGGCCGGGTCGGCCTGGGCCAGCTGGCGCTGCGCGTCCAGGGTCACTTCCAGCACGAAGACGAGCGAACCCAACGACGCCGACAGCGGCGCAGGCAAAGCGCTGAAGTCATCGCGTCGGGCGAGATAGACGTAGGTGTCCGGCTTGAGTTGGCTTTTATAGACGTAGGCGTGCATGTCCACGGGACGATAACCCGGGAAGAGCCGTGATTGTGTCGGAAAGCCGACACCGGGGAAAGCCGTCACGCGACGATGGCGGCGTGATCGACGGCGTTTCCCCGGTGAGGTTCAGCAATGTGGCGACGCCGTTCAGCCAGCGCCACCGGTCGGCCGCGCTTACTTGACCTTGGCGTAGGTGCCCTTCAGGGCCACGCCGGCGACGAAGGTGCCGGCCCAGCACTCGTAGTTGGTCGCGCTCTTGAACTCGTTCTTCTTGTAGTAGCTGACGATATCGACCACGGCGTTGGCGCCGCGCGACTTGGCACCGTCCTGCAGGGCCAGCAGCGCCGACAGGGCCACCCAGTTGCAGGCCTCGACGTCGCTCTTGTTGGCAGCGTTGGTCTTCTTGTTGGTCACGTCTTCGCCCAGGCGCTGCTGCACGCTGACCGGCTGGCCGGCCAGGTAGAAGCGCACGCTGCCGTCGATGCCGGCATCTTTGGCGGCCTGCGAACTGATCAGCTCGCGCAGGGACTGTTCGACGCGGGTATCGCGCGCCGAAGCGGTGGAAGTCAGGGCCAGCAGCGCGGTGGCAGTGGCGATCATCAGGGTGCGGCGCATCGGAACGTCTCCTTGTTGAGGTGCGGGTACGGCGGGATCACGCGCTCCAGCGGCGGAACACCAGCGAGGTGTTGATGCCGCCGAAGGCGAAGTTGTTGCTCATCACGTACTCGGCCTGCAGCTCGCGGCCTTGCCCGGTGATGAAGTCGAGCTGGCCGCAACGCGGGTCCACCTCGACCAGGTTCAGGGTCGGCGCGAACCAGCCGGCGCGCATCATCTCGATGCTCATCCAGGCTTCGAACGCACCGCAACCGCCCAGCATGTGGCCGACGTAACTCTTCAACGAGCTGATCGGCACGCGGCTGCCGAACACCTGGGCGGTGGCCTGGGTCTCGGCGATGTCGCCGTGGTCGGTGGCGGTGCCGTGGGCGTTCACGTAGTCGATCTGCTCCGGTTGCAGGCCGGCGTCTTCCAATGCCAGGCGCATGGCCTGGGCCATGGTGTCGGCGCTGGGCTGGGTGACGTGCTGGCCGTCGCTGTTGGTGCCGTAGCCCACGATCTCGGCCAGGATGGTCGCGCCGCGTGCCTGCGCGTGCTCCAGATCCTCCAGGATCAGCGTGCAGGCGCCCTCGCCCAGCACCAGGCCGTCGCGGCCGGCATCGAACGGGCGCGGAGTGGTGTGCGGCGCGTCGTTGCGCGTGCTGGTGGCGAACAGGGTGTCGAACACTGCCGCGGCGGTGGCGTCGAGCTGCTCGGCGCCACCGGCCACCATCACCGTCTGCTTGCCGCTGCGGATCGCTTCGTAGCCGGCGCCCACGCCCTGGCTGCCCGACGTACAGGCGCTGGAGGTGGTGTAGACACGCCCGGACAAGCCAAAGAACACACCGATGTTGACCGGCGCGGTGTGGCTCATCATCTTCAGGTAGGTGGTGGCGCTGATGCCGTCGGTGGTGAACTCATGCAGCATGCGGCCGAATTCGCCGGTGGCCTCGTGGCTGCCCGACGATGAGCCGTAGGCCACGCCGGTGCGGCCGCTGCGCAGCACCGGGTGCTCGAACAGGCCCGCCTCACGCAGGGCGACCTCGGTGGCGCGCACCGACATGATCGCGACCTTGCCCATCGAGCGGGTGGTCTTGCGGTTGTAGTTCGGCGGCAGCTCATAGTCCTGCGCCGGTGCGGCCAGCTTGGTATTCAGGCCCGCATACACATCCCATTCCGGCATCGAACGCACCGCGTTGCGGCAGCTGCGCAGATGGGCCTGGATGGTCGGCCAGTCGTGGCCGAGCGGACTGATGGCGGCGGCACCGGTGACCACCACGCGACGATCGGCGGCCATCAGATCATCCCCCCGTTGACCGAGATCACCTGGCGGGTGATGTAGCCGGCCGGCTCGGACAGCAGGAACGCGACCGTGGCCGCCACTTCCTCGGGACGGCCGACGCGGCCGGCCGGAATCAGCTTCAATGCGTGTTCGACCACTTCTTCGTTGAGCATGTCGGTCTCGATCAGGCCCGGGGCCACGCAGTTGACGGTGATCTGGCGGCTGGCCAGCTCCAGCGCCAATGCCTTGCTGGCACCGATGATGCCGGCCTTGGCTGCACTGTAATTGACCTGGCCACGGTTGCCGGCCACGCCGGACACCGAGGACAGAGTGACGATGCGGCCCGGCTTGCGCCGCCGCACCATCGGCATGATCAGCGGATGCAGCACGTTGTAGAAGCCGTCCAGGTTGGTGTGGATCACCTGGTCCCAGTCGTCCTCGGACAGCGCCGGGAAGGCGCCGTCACGAGCGATGCCGGCATTGCACACCACGCCGTAATAGGCGCCATGTGCCTCCACGTCCGCTTCCAGCGCGGCGCGCGCGGCGGCACGGTCGGCCACGTCGAAGGCCAGCACGCGGGCCTGCTGGCCCAGTGCCTGGATCTCGTCGGCCACTGCCTGTGCTTCTTCCACACGGCTGCGGCAATGCACCACCACGTCGAAGCCATCGCGCGCGATACGCAGCGCAATGGCCCGGCCGATGCCCCGGCTCGCGCCGGTCACCAGCACGCTTCGATTTCCTGTCATGCCTGTCCACTCTCCAGATAGGCCATCGAGTCGGCCGGTTCGAACACCGACACGTTGGCAACCGCCCATTCTTCCTCGCCTGCCAGGATGCGGCAGGCGAACATCCCTAATCCATTGTCGCCCAACAGTTCGCAACGCGCCTGTACCTGCAGGCTGGTGCCGCTGGGGAAACTGCTGCGCGTGCTGGCATAGCGCCGGCTGCCGAGCAGGAAGCCCAGCTGCGGCGGGTTGCCGGCCGTGCGCGCACGGCAGCCGGCCCACGCCGCGATGGCCTGGGCCATGTATTCGATGCCGACCCATGCCGGGACGGCACCGTCTTCGATGAACAGGCCGGCCTCGGGCACCACCAGTTCCGCCTCGATGCTGTCCTGGTCCCAGCGCAGGATGCGGTCCAGCAGGCACATGTCCTGGCGGTGCGGCACCACCTCTTCGATGGCATACAGCGGCAGGTTCATCGGCGCTCCAGTGCCAGCACGGCATTGCTGCCGCCGAAGGCGAACGAATTGCTCAGCACACGCCGCGGCAGCTGCTGCAGGAAGGTCGCCGGGGCGACCAGCGGCAACGCCGGCAGCGCCGGATCGGCCACGCCGTCCCACCAGTGCGGCGGCAGCTGCTGCTGCGGATTCTCGGCCAGCAGGATCCAGCACAGCGCCGCTTCGATCGCACCGGACGCACCCAGCGTGTGGCCGGTCAGTGGCTTGGTCGAACTGGCGGGCACATCGGTGCCCAGCACCTGCGCCACCGCCAGGCTTTCCATCGCGTCGTTGTGGCCGGTCGCAGTGCCATGCAGATTCACGTAATCCACTTCCGAAGGCGCCCAGCCGGCACGCTGCAACGCCTGCTGCAGGGCATCGATGGCGCCCAGACCCTGCGGGTCCGGTGCGGACATATGGTGCGCGTCGGCCGACTCACCCCAACCGGCCAGGCTGACCGCACCCGGTTCGCGGGTCAGCAGGAACAGCGCGGCGCCCTCGCCGATGTTGATCCCGCAGCGATGCTGCGAGAACGGATTGCAGCGCACGGCGGAGACCGATTCGAGCGCGCTGAATCCAGCCACGGTGAACCGGCACAGGGAATCGGCACCACCGGCGATGACCGCATCGACGACGCCCGAACGCAGCATGCGCGCGGCCGACATCAACGCCTTGGCGCTGGACGAACAGGCCGTGGACAGCGTCCAGGCCGGGCCCAGCGCACCGCTGCGGGTTCGCACGAACTGCGCGGCGGTGCCCATTTCCTGCTGCGCGTAGTCGAAGCCTTCGGGCCAATGGCCGTGCTCGGCGCGGGTACGCAGTGCCTGTTCGGATTCACCGATGCCCGAGGTACTGGTGCCCAGCACCACGGCCACGCGCTCGGCACCGTAACGGCTGATGGCATCGGCAACGGCCGGCGCGATCTGCGCCAGGGCCACGTCCAGCAGCGCGTTGTTGCGGCCACGCAGGGACACCGGCAGTGCTTCCAGCGTCGGCAGCGGGCTGTGCACTTCGCCCAGCGCCAGGGTGCGACCTGGCAGCAGGGTGGCGTTGTCGCTCAGCCCGCTTGGCGCATCAGCGAACAGCGCAGCGGCGACCGCGGCGCGACCCTCGCCCAGTGCGCAGACCACGCCGAGGTCGTTGAGGAAAATGGGCGCGCTCTTCATGGCTGGCCGGCCATGTCGATCGATTCGATGCGCAGCGTGTAGCCCTCGGCGCGGTTGTCCAGCTGCACGCTGCCATCGTCCAGGCGCTGCAGCTGCAGCCACACCTGGCCATCTCGCGAGAGGCTGCGCTGGCGGCCGTCATCGCTCACCTGCCAGCCGGCCGGCAGCGCGGCGGCAATGGCATCGGTCGGCCACAGTGCGAACTGCAGGTCGTCCAGCACGCGCTCGGCACGCACCTGTGGCGGCAGCCAGGGCGCACGCTGCTGGGTCAGCTGCTGGCCGTCCCACTGCAGGCGCACGCCGGTCTGGCCCATCGCCTGCACGGCCAGCTGCACCTGCTGCGCGTCGGCTTCCAGCAGCGCGTCCAGGTCACGCTCGTGGCTGCCGAAGCGGAAGTGCAGCTGCTGCTGCAGGGCCAACGGCGCCGGCAGGCTGGATGGTGCCAACCGCAGCGGCGGCAGTTCGACCAGCGGCCGCGGCATGCGGCTGGCACAGGCGGCCAGCAGCAGGCACAGCAGGACCGCAGAAAGGCGGGCAATCAGGCGCTGCACAATTCCTCCAGCACACGCATGCGGCGGCCACTGTCATCGGCCACATACGGATTGTTGGTGTCCCAGGCGTAGCCGGCCAGGATGGAGCTGATCATGTCGCGCACCTGCGGCTGCTGGTTGGGGTGGTAGATGATCTTCTGGAAACCGCCCTGGTACCAGCTTTCGACGAAGCGGCGGAAGGTTTTCACGCCGGCACGCAGCGGAATCGAGAAGTCGCGTTCCCAGTCGACCGTTTCACCCGCGTAGCGGCGCTTCAGGCATTCGCTGGCCAGCTGCGCGGATTTGAACGCGATGGTGACGCCGGAGGAGAACACCGGATCGAGGAACTCGCCGGCGTTGCCCAGCAGCGCATAACCCGGGCCCCACAGCGAACTGACATTCGCCGAATAGCCGGTGATGCGGCGCACCGGCAGCACCGCCCACTCCGCGTTGGCCAGCAGCGAGGTCAGGTTCGGGTCCTCGCCGACGATGGCCTGCAGCTTCTGCAGGTCGTCGCCTTCGTAGCGTTCGAAGAATGACGGCTCGGCCACCACGCCCAGCGAGCAGCAACCGTTGGAGAACGGGATCGTCCAGTACCAGACGTCGATATGCTCGGGATGGGTGGTGATCAGGATCTTGTTGCGGTCGAAATCCGCTTCGGCCGGGATGTTGTCACGCACGTGGCAGAAGATGGCGCCACGCACCGGGAAGTTGGACGGCGATTCCAGGTCGAGCAGGCGCGGCAGCAGGCGTGCGAAGCCGGAGGCGTCGAGGATGAAATCGGCTTCGATGCGGTACTCGCTGCCATCCGGGCGGCGCACGTTCACCACCGGCTGTTCGCCCGGCTCGACCGCCAGCACTTCGTCGCCGAAGCGCAGGGTCGCGCCCATGCGCTCGGCGCCGCGCGCAAGCACGTTGTCGAAGTCGGCGCGCTGCACCTGGTAGGTGGTGCCCCAACCCGGCGAGAACTTCTTCCTGAAGTCGAACGCGGTGCGCGCGTCCCCGTGCACGAAGGCCGCGCCGTTCTTGTACTGGAAGCCCGCCTCGACCACGTCCTGCAGCAGGCCCGCCGCTTCGATGTATTCCATGCTCTGCGGCAGCAGGCTCTCGCCGATGGAGAAGCGCGGGAACTGCTGGCGTTCCAGCATCAGCACCTTGCGCCCCTGCTGGCGCAGCATCGCTGCGGCCACCGAACCGGCCGGGCCGGCGCCGATGATCAGGATTTCGGTACGTTCCACGTCTTCGTGGCTGGAAGAATCAGCGGCATCCACAGCAGTAGTCATCGGTGCGTCCTTGTTGCTCGATCAGGTGGAAAAGCGGAGGAATCGGAATGAAGCGTGTCCGTTCAGGCCGGCGGCACGTCATGCGGTGGCGGCCGGAACAGCGGCGAGATCAGCCAGACCAGGCCGATGCCGAACAGCAGGGTGAGCCCGAACGCGCGCAGCGCCGGCGTCTGCGAAAGACCCAGCAGGCCGAACGACAGCCACGTGCTGGCCGCGCCCACGCACACCGCCAGCCAGGCACTGGCGTCGCCGCGGTGCTCGATCAGGAAGATGCCGTAGTCGATGCCCATGCCCAGCAGCAGCATCAGTGCCAGCACATTGAACAGCTGCAGCGGCTGGCCGAACAGACCGAGCAGGCCCAGGGTGAGCGCACCGGCGACCAGGGTGGGGGCGAACACGCGCCAGGCATGGCGCCGATAGCGCAGCCACAGGGCGCCGAACACCAGCACGATGCCAACCAGCAGCAGGCCACCCATCAGCTTGCGGTAATGGCCCAGCAGCTGCGAGAAATCAGCGGTGCGGTCGACCCAGCGCACGCCGTCCAGGCCTTCGGCAGCGCCACGCAGGGTGGCCAGCGCATCGGCACGCGACAGGTCATCGACCATCACCACGCTGATCATCTGCCCGCCTACGTTGCCGACCCACAGGTGGCGGAACGGCTGCGAAGCCGGCGAGGCGAGGAAGGCCTCGGCGCTCAGCGGCGCCGCTGCGAATGCAGGGCGCTGCAAGGGCTCACCCACCGCTTCGCCGACCGCGGCCAGCACACCCGGTTCCACCCGGGCGGTCAGCGCCGCATCGGCCTGCTGTCGCGCGGGCGATGGCAACCAGTCGCTGATCGCGCGGTAGCCGCCGATGCGCTTGTCGTGGGTAAGTTCACGCAGGCGTTCGGTCAGTGCTTCTTCACGCTGCAACAGCTGTGCGGCGTCACTGCCCTGCACCAGGTAGAACTGCGCCGGGCTGGGCATGCCCAGCAGCTGGCTGAGGCGGATCTGCTGGGCCATCAGCGCCGGCGGCGACGATTGCAGGCTGCGCAGGTCGTCGTTGCTGTGCAGGCGGGCGATGCCGATGGCCGACACCAGCGCGGCCACGCCAAGGAAGATCGCCACCGGGCGACGCCCGTGCAGGCGCGGGAAGCGCTCCAGCGTATTGCCCAGCCACTGCGCGAAGCGGGTGGTTCGGATCTCGCCGCCGTCCAGCCAAGGGAACCAGAAGATCACCGTGAGGAAGGCGGCGGCCAGACCGACCACGGAGAACAACGCCATCTGCCGCAGGCCGGGGAACGGCGCCAGGCCCAGTGCCAGGTAGGCCAGCGCGCTGGTCAGCAGGGCCAACCACAGGCCCGGCAGCAGATGCCTCAGCAGCTTCCAGCGGCGGTCGGCCGGCTCGGCCTGGCGCGAAGCAAACCAGTGGATGCCGTAGTCCTCGGCCACGCCGACCAGCGAGGCACCAAACACCAGGGTCAGCACATGCACCTTGCCGAACACCAGCACGGTCACCGCCAGCGCCACGCCACAACCGATCAGCAGCGAGGCGGCAACCAGCAGGATCGGCCGCAGCGAGCGGAATGCCAACCACACCAGCAGCAGCACCGCCGCCAGCGAACCCCAGCCGATGGTGTTGATCTCCTGGTTGGCCTGCACCGCGGCGGCTTCGGCATGCAACGGCACGCCGGCATGCAGGATCTCCAGACCTGGCGCAGCGGCCTTGGCCGCTTCTCCGGCGCGTTCGAGCAGGCCATCGAGATGGCGCTCGCCATCCAGCCTGAAGGCCGAGCCCGGCGTATCGAACTGCAATGCCGCCCAATGCTTGCCCTCGGCCTCAAGCAGACCGTCATCGCCCAGGCGCAGCCCGGAGCCCTGGGCCTGCTGCTGCCACCACTGCGGCCACAGCGACAGCGGATCCTGCCGCCACTCGGTCAGGCGCGGCGCGCCCATCGGGCCGTACAGCGCGCCCAGCGCCTGTTCGGCCAGCGCAGCGGGTTCGGCCTGTTGCAGCTGCTCGCGCTGGGCCGGGGTCAGCAGGCGGTCGCGGTACGGTGCGTAGAACGCTCGCGCGTCATCGAACCAGCCTTCGATCGAACCACTGGGCACCAGCAGCGCGCTGTCGGCATCACTGGCCATTGCCGCAGCGAACGCCGCCTGCGCGCGCTTGGCAGCGGCACCGTCAGTGCTGCCGAGCAGCACCACCACCTGCCGCGAGCTGCCATCGGCGATGCGCCGGGTGACGTCGCTGAGCAGGCGGTCGTGCGCGTCCTGCGGCAACAGGGCGAGGATGTCGGTGTCGATCCGCGACTCCTGGCTCCACAGGCGCCACTGCTGCGCGCCCAGCACCAGCAACAGCAGCAGCCAGGCGATGCCCAGCCAGTGCCACCAGCGGCGCAGGCGATCCGGTGCGGCGCTGTCACTCAAAGCGGCGCGCCTCGTCGGCGTTCAACGTTGCCGGAGCCTCGCTCAGCGCAGTGAACTGGATGCGGGTGCGATCCTGGTTGGCTTCGATGATCTCGACCTGGCGCACGTAACGGTCGCCCTGCAGTGTCAGCGACTGGAAGGCCTTGGCCAGCATCGCCGACTTCGGCGTCAGTTTCAGACGCCAGCCCTGCCCTTCACGCGTGGCCTGGACGTTGAACTGGCTGGACAGTGCCTGCACGTCACCGCTCATCAACGCGAACATGATCGCGTTGACCGAGCGCATCGCCGGCTGCTGGCGCGCGTCCAGCTCGACGCGGGTGCTGCCATCGCGCTGGCGGCTGAGGATGCGGTCGGCGGTGACCACCACCTCGGACGGGAACGGCTTGAGCGTGGACCAGATCACGCCATGCTTGCGCGCGACCACGAACTGGCCCTGCGAGCGCAGCGGGTTCTTGAAGCCGCTGACCTGCTTTTCCTGGGTGAACTGCCCACGCAGCACGTCCGGCCGGGCGACGGCCTGGGTGATGGCATCGACGGCGGGATCGGCGGCCTGCAGCAGCGGCGCGGCAACCAGCAGCAGCGCGCACAGCAGCACGCGCGGAAGACGAAGGATTCGGATCACGGGGCAGGCACTCCAAGACGCTGCCACAGCACCGGCGGGCACTGGTACAGCATTTCCTTGCTGGCCGCGTCGACCGCGACCTGGATGGTCATCGCGCGGGTCAGCACCTGGCCGCTTTCCGCATCGAGGATCTCGTATTCGATCTTCAGCCGGTTCTCCCACTCGACGATGCGCGAGCGCACGCGCAGCGCCTGCCCGAACAGCAAAGGCCGCACGTACTTCACCCGCGCATCGACCACCGGCCACAGGTAGCCCGATTCGAGCATCTGCGGATAGTCGTAGTCGTAGCGCTTCAGCAACGCGCAGCGCGCGATCTCGAAGTACTTGAAGTAGTTGCCATGCCAGACCACGTTCATCGGATCGCAGTCATGGAACGCAGGGGCCAGCTCAATTTCGCCGACCAGTTCGTTGCCTTCATTCACCGACATACAGCTCCCAGCGTTGCGCGCGGATCTCCACCAGCAGTTCCCGCAGTTCGCGATCCAGCGCGCGGTCTTCTTCGACCAGGGCGATGCGCTGCCCCAGGTCGGCGTACATGTCGGCCAGACTGCCATGCAGCTGCGCGTTCATGCCAACCCGTTCGCGCAGTGCCAGCCCCTGGCGGGCGGCGATCAGCATGGCCGCCACCACCTGTTCAGTCAGTTCGATCACGCGCAGGCAGTCGCGCGCGGCGATGGTGCCCATGCTGACCTTGTCCTGGTTGTGGCATTCGGTGGAGCGCGAGAACACGGAGGCCGGCATGGTCTGCTTCAGTGCCTCGGCTGTCCATGCGGAAACGCTGATCTGCAGCGCCTTCAGGCCATGGTTGATCGCCGCACGCGGGCCGGTCGCCGCCGACAGGTTGGCCGGCAGGCCATGGTTGTAGCGGGCATCGACCACCAGCGCCAGCTGCCGGTCAAGCAGGTCGGCGATGTTGGCCACGGTGTTCTTCAGCGTATCCATCGCCAGCGCGATGTGGCCGCCGTAGAAGTGGCCACCGTGCAGGATGCGCTCGCCGTCGGCATCGATCAGCGGGTTGTCATTGGCGCTGTTCAGCTCGGTTTCGATCAGCTGGCGCAGGAACGGCAGGGTGTCTTCCAGCACGCCGATCACGTGCGGCGCGCAGCGCAGCGAGTAGCGGTCCTGCAGGCGCTGCTCGTTGCGCGGCGGGCGCTCGCTGTGCAGGTCGCTGCGCAGGCGCGCGGCAATGCGCGACTGCCCCGGGTGCGGCTTGGCGGCGAACAGGGTTTCATCGAAGTGGTGCGCGTTGCCGTCGCTGGACAGCACGTTGAACGCGGTCAGGCGCGTGGCCATGCGTGCCAGGTAGTCGGCGCGCTGCCAGGCCAGGCAGGCCAGGCCGGTCATAACCGCGGTGCCGTTCATGATCGCCAGGCCTTCCTTCGGCCGCAGCTTCAGCGGGGTCATGCCGATCTTCGCCAGCACCTCGGCCGCCGGCTGCACGCGGCCGTCGTGCAGCACCTCGCGTTCGCCGCACAGCACGGCTGCCACGTACGACAGCGGGGTCAGGTCGCCACTGGCGCCCACCGAGCCTTCGGCGGGAATCAACGGCAGCACATCGTGCTGCAGCAGCGTGGCCAGGCCTTCCAGCAACGGCACGCTGACGCCGGACATGCCGCGCACCAGCGAGGCCAGGCGCGCTGCCAGCACGGCACGGGTCTCGGCCGGGTCCAGGTAACGGCCCAGGCCGCAGCCATGGTAGGTGTACAGGTGGTGCGGCAGTTCGGCGACCAGTGCCGGCGGAATGTTCACCGTGCACGAATCGCCGTAGCCGGTGGTCACGCCATAGATGACGCCATCCTCGCGCAGCAGGCGGTCGAGGAAGTCGGCACCACGCTGGATATGGGCGCGGAACGCCGGCACATCGCTCAGCGCGGCCTCGCACGTGCGCTGGGCCAGGGCGACCACGTCTTCGATGGTCAGCGGTGCATCGCCGAAACGGCACACGGGTACGGCGTCAATCGTCATGAGGAGCCTGATCCCAGAAGGGGAAGAAATTGAACCAGTCCAGCGGGGACTGGATGACCTGGAGTTCCAGCCAGTGCGCGAAGCGCTGCGCCTGTTCGGCCAGTGCGGCATCGCGCGAACCGCGCGGCAGCACCACGCGCTCGGCGAACTGTTCGAAGGCCACCCGATAGCCGTCGCCTTGGTGCAGGCACGACATCGTGTAGACCGGGCAGCCCAGCGCAGCCGCCAGCACGTAGGCGCCGATCGGGAACGGCGCACGGTGGCCGAGGAAATCGGCCATCACACTGCGCCCGCCCTGCACCGGCACGCGGTCGCCGACGATGGCCACGAAACCACCGGAGGCAACCTTTTCGGCGAGCATCACAGCCGTGGCCGGGCCCATTTCGGTGACCTGCACCAGCTCCACCGCAGCCAGCGGGTCCAGCCGCTGCAGCAGGCGGTTGAAGCGCTGCGCGTGCGCGGTATGCACCAGCACGGTAATGCGGAACCCCGGCACCTGCTCGGCCAGTACCTGGCACAGTTCCAGGCAGCCGATGTGCGCGGTCAGGATCAGGCCGCCTTCGCGGCGCGCGATCTTGCCCAGCACCAGGTCGCGCTGCAAGCGGATGCGCTCGGGCGGATAGCGGCCGCCAAGGCCCAGAATCTTGTCCAGCATCGTGTCGGCGAAGCTGAAGAAATGGCGCAGGCTGTCGCGCCGGGTCGGCGCATGGCCAATCGCCCCGGTATGCGCCTGCAACCGCTGCAGATACTGCATCGAGGCCTGGCGGCCGACGCGGTTGCCGAGCCAATGGCAGGCCACCACCGGCCACACGCACAGGCGGAACGGCCAGCGCCCGAACCAGCGATGTACCCAGCACAGGAACAACACGCCGGCCACCGAGGTGGACTCGCCGATATCGGCCCAGTGCGGGGCGCTCTGCGCGCGGCTCATCTCAGCCCTGCCCCCGCAGCCGGCGCCACAGCAGGCGCGGCGCACGCCAGAGCATGCCGAAGAACAGCCGGGTATGCATGCGGCTGATGCGCACGTTGTCGCGCCACACATCGAAATGCGAAACGCCGTCGGCCGGATAGGTCACGCGCGTGGCCAGGTGCTCGACCGGTACCTGCCGCCAGTACAGGCGCACCATCACTTCGGTGTCGAAATCCATGCGCCGGCCGATGGTTTCCTCACCAATCAGGCGCAGCACTGGCGGCAGCGGATACACGCGGAATCCGCACATGGTGTCGCGCAGGTGCAGCGACAGCGTATTGATCCACACCCAGATGTGGGTGGCGTAGCGACCATACAGGCGCGCCTTCGGCACGCTGGCATCGTAGGCCGGAATGCCGCAGATCACCGCGTCCGGGTGCGCGCGGGCGGCATCGATGAAACGCGGCAGGTCGCCGGTGTCGTGCTGGCCGTCGGCATCGATCTGCAACACGTGGGTATACCCACGACGCTGCGCTTCAGCGAAACCGGCCAGCATCGCCCCGCCCTTGCCCTGGTTCACGTCCAGCCGCAGCAGGTCGACGCCCGATCGCTGTGCAAGTTCCCGCAGCACCCGCGCGCAGGAGGACTGCGAGCCATCGTCGACCAGCAGGCAGGGCAGGCCCGCGGCCTGCACGCCGTCGACCACCGCGCCGATGGCGTGTTCGTGGTCGTACACGGGAATGACCACCAGCGGCGCGAACGCGCCGCCAGCGGTGGCTGGTTCAATGCGCATCGGCGAAGACCACCCTGCCGCTGGCGTGCACGCCATGCACGGAGGTGTAGCGGAAGGTCAGCACGCCGCGTTCGGCGTCCCACTGCAGTTGCAGGGTCAGCTCGTCGCCGGGGCGGGCCACGCGCTGGAACTTCACCGCATCCATGCGCTGGAACCCGGCCGGCAGCACGAAGGCCTGCCGACCGAAGCGCACCGCCCAGTCCAGCTGGGCCACGCCGGGCAGGATCGCCGCCTGCGGGAAATGGCCCTGGAACGCGCGCAGCGCAGGGTCCAGCATCATCCGCAGGGTGGCCGCGGCCTCTTCGCGACAGTCCCAGACCGGCACCGGCAGCAGCGGCTGGAACAGCGCGACCAGCGCCGCCTGGGTGACCTTGCCCTGGGCATTGATCGGCAGCGATTCGACCAGGCGCCAGCGGCGCGGCCGGGTGACCGCGTCATGGCCCTGCGCCAGCCGCGTGCCCAATCGCTGTCCCAGCGCGCGCCGTGCGCTGTCGCCGGCACGTGCCAGCGCCGTATCGGCCGGCACCACTACTGCCGCCAGCTGCTCGCGCTGGCCCTGAAGCACAAGTACGCGCGCGTCCTCGACCTCGGGATCTTCGCGCAGGGCGCGCTCCAGTGCGTCCAGCGAAACGCGCCGTTCTTCGATCTTGACGATGCGGTCGGCGCGGCCCAGCAGGCGGAAGCGGCCATCGGCCAGTGCTTCCACGCGATCCTGGGTGCGCCACCAGTCCGACGTCTCCAGGTGCGGCGAGGCAACCGCCAGGCAGTCCTCCTCGATCCGCCACTGCACGCCCGGCAACGGCCGCCACGGCGGTGCATCGGCGTCCCAGCGGCGCCAGGCGATACCGCCGGTTTCGCTGCTGCCGTAAACCTCGGTGGGCGCCACGCCCAACCACTGGCGGACCTGGCGCGCGGCGTCCTCGGGCAGCGGGCCGCCGGAGGAAAACACCGCACGCAGGCGACCGTGCAGGCTGGCCCAGTCGAGCTGCTCGGGCAGGCGCTTGAGATGGGCCGGGGTGGCGACCAGCACCGTATCGGTACCGGCCAGCGCGCCCACCAGATCTTCGTGGAAGAAGCGCCGGGGCTGGATCGCACGGCCGGCGGCCAGCGGCCACAGCACGCGGAACAGCAGGCCATAGATATGCTGGTGGGACACGGTGCCATGCACCTGGGCGCCATCGAGCTGGGCGCCGAACGCGGCCTGCAGGGCATCGACCTCGCGCGCCAGCTGGTCCAGCCGCTTGCTGATGGCGCTGGGCTGGCCGGTGCTGCCGGAGGTGAACACGCACAGTTCGCAGCCGCGCTCGTCCAACGGCTCCAGCGGCGCATCGTCGGCGACGGCGGTCGCCTGCAACGGCTGGTAATCGGCCGACAGGTCACCGGCAAAACCACTCACCTGCGGCTGCAGCGCCTGCAATGTCGCGGGCAGGTTGTCGGCAGCCAGGAAGACCCGCTTGCCGGCATGCCAGGCACCGAACAACGCCGCAGCGAAGGCCACGGTGTCATCGAAGTAAAGCGCCCAGTCGCGGCCTTCGGCAGTGCTGAAAGCGTCACGCCAGGCCAGCACGCGCAGGCGGAAGGCGACGTGGTCGACGGCAATGCCATCGCAGACACCGATGTCGCGGCCGGGCTGCGCCGTGATCAGCAGCCGATCCAGGGCGATCCAGTCAGCCATGCGCGTGCGCTGCCTTGACCCGACGCCGTACCAGCCATTCGCCCCCGAACAACAATCCCATCATCACGTACGCCAACAATCCGTTGTAGAGCATCCAGACCCGGTCCGACGCATACAGCGCGGTGAGCAGGGCAAGACCACCATTGAGAACGAAAAAGCCGCACCACACCTGGGTGACGCGACGGGTATAGATCACCGCGAACGGTGGCAGGTCCGGCTCCTGCAGGCGCGCCAGGCGTTCCACCAGCGGCGGACCGAAGCGCAGGCTGGTGGCGAACACCGTCAACATCACCACGTTCACCAGTGCCGGGTACAGCTTCAGCGGCAGCGCCTGGTTGAGCACGGTGGCCAGCCCGGCCAGCAGGCCCGCGCCGGCGGCAGCGGCCCACCACAAGTGCTGGCGGGTGCTCAGCGCGCGCAGCAGGGCCAGCGCGAACAGCAGCAGCGCCAGCCAGCGCGGCTCGAAGCGGCCCATCGCCACGTAGACCAGTACCGGATAGGCAAGCGAAATCGCTGCCACCACGACCATGCGTGCCCGTGCCATGGTCGCGGCGTCCGTGCTGCTGTCAGGCAGCGGCCTGACCGGGCAGCAGGCCATGCACGACATCAACGATGTCCTGCACGGTGCGCACGGCCTTGAACGCTTCAGGCTGCAGGTTGCGGCCGAGCAGCGGCTTGAGCTGCACGATCAGGTCCACCGCATCGATGCTGTCGATGTCCAGGTCGTCGTACAGGCGCGATTCCGGGCTGATCCGCGCCGGCTCGATCTCGAAGCTGTCGGTCAGGATGCGGACGATGCGCTCGAACAATTCATTCTTGGTCATGGCAGTTCCTGGCGCCTTACGACTGGCGGGCGGCGACGAATTCGCCGAGCGCGCGCACGCTGGAGAAATGGCGACGGGTTTCTTCCGAGTCGGCCGAGAGGCTGACACCGTACTTCTTCTGCAGCGCCAGGCCCAGTTCCAGCGCATCGATCGAGTCCAGGCCGAGGCCTTCCACGAACAGAGGCGCGGTCGGATCGATGTCCTCCGGGGTGATGTCCTCCAGCGAAAGCGAGGAAATGATCAATTCCTTGATCTCGTGCTCAAGTGCTTGCACGGGTCGGATCTCCAGACAGGTCGAAATAACGAGTGAGGTGGTCGGTGACGCGACGGGCCGCCAGGGCATCCCCCCTTGGCGAGTCATCTTCGGCCAGGAACGGCGCGATCGGGATATCTTCGCCGATCTGCAGCTGAACGTGAAAACGACGTGAGGGCACACGATACCACTTCTGGCCCTTGGTCAACGTCGGCGGGGTGCAGGTGATGCGCACCGGGGTGATGTCCAGGCGCCCGCGCACGGCGATGTTGGCGGCGCCACGCTGCAGCCGCAGCGGCTGCCCGGGCACGCTGCGGGTGCCTTCCGGGAAGATGACCAGGGTGCCGCCGGCATGCACGGCCGCCGCGCAGTCATCGACCAGGCCGGCGCCGTCGTCATTGGAGATGTAGCCCGCCGCACGCACCGGCCCGCGCATGAACGGGTTGCAGGCCACCGCCCGCTTGACCACGCAATCGGCGTTGGGCAGCAGGGCGATCAGGCAGACCACGTCGATCAGGGTCGGGTGGTTGGCCAGCACCAGCAGGCCGTCGCGCTGCAGGCGTTCGCGCCCTTCCACCTGCAGGGTCATCACCCCCAGCCGGCACATCAGCCACACGTGGCTGGCGAAGGCGCGCTGGACCAGCCGGCGGGCCCGGCGTCGACGCGCCACCGGGTCGCGCATCAACAGCAGCACCGGCATCACCAGCACGCCCAGCAACAGGCCGCCGACGCCAAACGCGGCGAAGCTGAGGCCGGTGCCGAACACCCGCCAGGCATGATCGAGGCGGCGCAGCGCCTCAGCCACGGCGGCGCCAGGACCAGCGCTGGCCTTGGGTCACGTGCTGCAGCAGCGGATCCCCGGCCAGCAGGAAGCGGTGCAGGTCCAGCGCATGCGGCAACACGCCCGGCGCGCTCGGATCGACGTCGCCGGCGACCTGCCAGGACAGCGAAAGATCGGTGCCACCGGCCGTGCCGACGGGTGCCAGACGCCAGCACCAGGCGAAGAACGGGTCGGGTTCGTCGGCGAATTCGGCGTAAACGTCGGGCAATGGCGACTCATACACTACGATCCGCACTTCACGGGCACCATCACCGAGCAGGCCGACGGCCTCCAGGCACGCCGCTTCCACCGTCGACTGGCCGGCCGACAGCGCCAGGTAGTTGCCACGGTGGCCGCGGGCGATCGAATACAGCGCGGCGATCGCGTTGTGCACCGACAGGCCGAAGCCGGTGGGCGACAGCGGCTGATCGGCCACCAGCGAGCCCAGCAGGTCCATCGAACGGGCGACATCGCCATGGCGGCTGGCGAACACCAGCGGCACCTGGCTGTCAGCGCCCTGCCCGTCCTCGCACCAGCACGCGGCCTGGATCGCCATGCGGCCCAGGCGCTCGATACGGCGGCGCTGCATGGCCGGAATCTCGGCCAGCGCCGGTGTGTCCTCGCCCTGCGGCAGGAACGGCGACCCGGCCCAGCCCGTCCATTGGCTACGCTCGGTCAGGCCAGGCGCCCAGGCGGCCCAGTCGACAACGGAAAATTCGATCATTACCGGTGATGTTTCGATGGGCGAACGAGAGTCTCGAGCCATTACGGCGACACGCGGCTGCCCCCATTCCTGCAGCCATGCATCCGTCCAGGACGTCGCCGGCTGCCCCCCTGGCTGCCGGAAAGGAGCGCACGCTAGCACGTCCGACACAGGGATGACATGTTTCACAAACCACAACGGGGAGCGGTCAGCGACCGCCCCCCGCGTGGACTGCACCAGCGAACGGAGTCAGTGGTAGCCGGCGTCGGCGCGCACCTTGCCGCGGAACACCCGGTAGGACCAGGCCGTGTAGCCCAGGATCACCGGCAGCAGCAGCACCAGCCCGACCAGGGTGAAGCCCAGCGAAGAGGCCGGCGCGGCGGCCTGCCACAGCGTCATCGACGGCGGCAGCAGGTACGGCCACATGCCCAGCACCAGGCCGGCGAAGCCGAGCACGAACAACGCCAGGCTGAGCAGGAACGGCGGCAGGTCGCGACGCGGATGGGTGGCACTGCGCCACAGCGCGATGGCCACCGCCAAGGTCAGCAACGGCACCGGCGACAGCCACCAGAAGTTGCCGTCGCTGAACCAGCGCTCCATCAGCCGCGACTGCAGGAACGGCAGCCAGCTGCTGACCAGGCCCATCGCCGCGATCACCGCCACCACCAGCGGGCGGGTCATCTGCCGGGCCAGCGCCTGCACGCGGCCTTCGGTCTTCAGGATCAGCCAGGTACTGCCCAGCAATGCGTAGCCGGCCACCAGCGCGGCACCGGTCAGCATCGCGAACGGGCTGAACCAGCCGAACGCACCGCCCTGGTACACACCATCGACCAGCGGCAGGCCCTGCACCAGCGTGCCGAGGATCACGCCCTGGGCAAACGTGGCCAGCAACGAACCGAGGCCGAACGCCACACTCCACAGCCGCCGCGAACGGTGCGCCTTGAAGCGGAACTCGAAGGCCACGCCACGGAACACCAGCGCCACCACCAGCAGCAGCACCGGCAGGTACAGCGCCGACAGCAGCACCGCGTAGGCCTTCGGGAACGCCGCCATCAGGCCGGCGCCGCCGAGCACCAGCCAGGTCTCGTTGCCGTCCCAGATCGGCGCGGCGGTGTTCATCATCAGGTCCAGCTGTTCCTCGTCTTCGGCGAACGGCGCGAGGATGCCGATGCCGAGCACGAAGCCATCCAGCACCACGTACATCAGCACGCCGAAGCCGATCACCGCGAACCATGCCACCGGCAGCCAGGTCATCAGGTCCATGTCAGCGCTCCTCCAGCGGTTCGTCGGCGGCCGACAGCGGCCGCGCCGGGGTGTGGCTGCCATGGTCCAGCGACGGGCCTGCGTCGTACGGCTGTGGGCCATGGCGCAGGATCTTCACCAAGTACCAGATGCCCCAGCCGAACACGAAGGCGTAGCCGACCACGTACACCGTCAGCGACAGCGCGGTCATCCATGCGCTCTGCGGGCCCACCGCATCGGCGGTGCGCAGCACGCCGTAGACGACCCACGGCTGCCGTCCCATCTCGGTGACGAACCAGCCCGATATCAATGCGATGAAGCCACTGGGCAGCATCCAGTTCCAGCCGCGCAGCAGCCACGGCGAATCCAGCAGCTTCTTCCGCCACAGCTGGAAGGCCGAGACCCAGGCCAGCACCAGCATCAGCGTGCCCAGCCCGACCATGATGCGGAAGGCAAAGAACACCGGCGTCACCGGCGGCCGCTCGCTGGCCGGCACCGAGGTCAGCGGATCGAAGGTGCCGTCCAGGCTGTGGGTGAGGATCACGCTGCCCAGCTTCGGGATGGCCACTTCGAAGTCGTTGCGCTCTTCCTTCTCGTTGGGCAGTGCGAATACCACCAGCGGCACGCCCTCGCCCTCCTTGGTCTCATGCCAGTGCGCTTCCATCGCCGCGATCTTCATCGGCTGGTGCTTGAGCGTGTTCAGGCCATGCATGTCGCCAACGAAGATCTGCACCGGCACGGTCAGCGCGGCGAACGCGACGGCGGCGATCAACATGCGTCGGCCCGCGTCCACGTGCTGGCCACGACGCAGGTACCAGGCACCCACGCCACCGATCACGAAACAGGTGGTGATGAACGAACCCAGCGCCATGTGCGCCAACCGGTACGGGAAGGACGGGTTGAACACCACCTGCCACCAGTCCACGGGATGGACGATGCCGTTGACCATCTCGTAGCCGGCCGGCGTATGCAGCCAGCTGTTGGACGAGAGAATCCAGAAGGTGGAGAACAGCGTGCCCAGCGCCACCATGCAGGTGGACAGGAAATGCAGGCGCGGCGACACCCGGCCCCAGCCGAACATCATCACGCCGAGGAAGCTGGCTTCCAGGAAGAACGCGGTCAGCACTTCGTAGGTCAGCAGCGGGCCGATGACCGTGCCGGCTACTTCGCTCAGCCGCGGCCAATTGGTGCCGAACTGGAAGGCCATCACGATGCCGCTGACCACGCCCATGCCGAACGACACCGCGAAGATCTTCTGCCAGAAGAAATACAGTTCGCGCCATACGGGCAGCTTCGTGCGCAGCCAGCGCCATTCGATGAAGGCCAGCCAGCTGGCCGTGCCGATGGTGAAGGCCGGGAACAGTACGTGGAAACTGATGACGAATCCGAACTGGATCCGCGACAACAACAACGCGTCCAAGGGACGCCTCCTGCCAGGAGCCGGTGGGATACCAGACCACTTTAGGGGGATATCGTTAAGCCGGGATGCGACCGGGTGACGCGCTGCTTCACTTTGTCGCAGGTGGAGGTGGCGCAGCCGACATGGCGCGGCGCTATCGTTTAATCGCTCTGGTAGCTGCCAACCTTGGTTGGCACACACCCAAGCGCCGACCAAGGTCGGCATCTACCAACAGCGATTGAAGCAGCCCATCACCCGGCGGGCGCCTCAGCGCCAGAAGTACCAGACGCCCCCAGCCACAAGCGCCCCCAGCAACACCACCTGCACCACGACATAGCCCACGCCGCTATCGCGCGATTCGGAGACAATGCGCTTCCGCAGCGCCTCACTCACATCCGGTGTCTCTTCCTGCTGCGCCTGCTCACGCAACGCCTGTGCCAGCGCGCGCTCTTCCGCATCGCGGGAATCGGTCGGTCGGTTCACAGCAGCTCTCCGGCGGTGGCGTGCCGCACCAGTTCCTGCTTCAGGACTTGGCGCGCACGGTACAGGTGGCTCTTGATGGTACCGCGGGCAAGGCCCGTCACCTGTTCGATCTCGGCCAGATCGAAATCCTCCAGATAGTGCAGGCCTACGATCAGGCGCTGCGGCGCACTCAATCGTTCCAGCGCCGCGCCGAGGTGGCGGCCGGCCTGCAATGTCTCGCTGATTTCCGCCGGGCCAGGCCCGTCGTCACCAACCCCCAGTTCCTCGGGCGCTTCCACCGCCACCATCCACTGCGCTTCCAGTCGCCGCCGCCGCAGGTACTGCAGCGCGGTGGTGTAGGCCACGCGCGAAATCCAGGTACGCAGTGAGGATTCGAAACGGAACCGGTGCAGCTGGCGGAACACCGCCAGGAACGTTTCCTGCAGCAGGTCGGCCACCTGGTCGCGGTCGCCGACCATGCGGCCGATCACATGCGCGCAGGTGCGCTGATGTGTTTCCACCAGCTGCGCGAAGGCCGGTTGCGAGCCGTCGATGATGGCGCGCACCAGCGCCTGGTCCGCATCCAGCGGCTCGGCAGGGGTGGTCGCGGCCGCGGCATCCTGTCGATGCCGCCCCCGCAATGCGGCCAGCGCTTCCCCCAGCAGGCTCATGCGTGGGGCTCCTCCTGTGCCCGCAGCATGCGCCGGCTCAGCCCTTGCGCACTGCGGGGCGGGTGAAGTGCCAGGCCAGCAGCTGACCCAGGCCGGCGCTGCCGACCATCGCGGCGGCGGCGCCGAACGTCAGGTCGCGTGCACCGATCGCCTCCAGCAGCGCCATGGCCAGTGCCAGGCACACCAGGCTGATGCCCCAGCGCAGCGCGCCCTGGCGGCGGCGCTCCTCTTCCAATACCGCCAGCGAGCGGATCACCTCTTCCGGCACGTGCGGCGCCACCAGCTTGCTGCGCGCACGCGCATCGGCGATGGCATGGATCGCATAGGCGGTGCAGATGAAGAGGGTGATCGGGATGAGTTCCTGCATGGTCGTGCTCCTGTCCGCTGGATGATGCGGGTTCAGAAGATTGGATGCGCGACCCTGCCCACCGGTTGCACCGCTTTGCCGATCCCGCTGCCATGACCTGTGGCCCCCTCCCCCGGCCCTTGCGGCTGCTACGCTTGCCCGGTTTCCTCTTCTGGTGCTGTCCGCCCATGTCCCGAGTGCTGCCCCTGTCCCTCCTGCTGTCTGCCGTGCTGGCCGCTCCGGCCGTGCATGCCGCGCCCACGCCGATCACCATCGAACAGGCCATGGCCGACCCGGACTGGATCGGTCCGCCGGTGGAGAAGGCCTGGTGGTCGTGGAACAGCCAGCAGGTGGAGTACCAGCTCAAGCGCAACGGCAGCCCGGTGCGCGACACCTTCCGCCAGCCGGTGGCCGGTGGCGTGGCCGCGCAGGTGGCCGATGACCAGCGCGGCAGCCTCGACGTAGCCGATCCGGTGTACGACCGCAGCCGCACCCGCAGCGCCTTCGTGCGCAACGGCGATGTGTTCGTGCGCGACCTGCGCAGCGGCGCGCTGACCCAGCTGACCCGCAGCAACGAACGCGCCGCCGGCGTGAACTTCGCCGCCGACAACGGGGTGATCTGGCGTGTCGGCCAGAACTGGTTCCACTGGACCGCCGCCAGCGGCGTGCAGCAGGTGGCCAGCCTGAAGGCCGACAAGGATCCGAGCACGCCGCCGAAGGCCGACGTGCTGCGCGACCAGCAGCTGCGCACGCTGGAAACCCTGCGCCGCGACCGCGAGCAGCGCGAGGCGCTGAAGGACCAGGACCAGCGCTGGCGCCAGGCCGACCCGACCCGCGCACCGGGCCCGGTATTCCTGGGCGCCGACGTGGAGATCGTGGACAGCGTGCTGTCGCCGGACCTGGGCCACCTGATCGTGACCACCAAGCCGAAGGACTTCGATGACGGCCGCGGCGGCAAGATGCCGCTGTACGTGACCGAGTCGGGCTACGAGGAAACCGAGGACACCCGCACCCGCGTCGGCCGCAACGGCTTCGAGCCGCACACCCTGTGGTTCGTGGATGTACGCAGCGGCAAGGCCGAGAAGCTGTCGCTGTCCAGCCTGCCGGGCATCGGCACCGATCCGCTGGCCGAGCTGCGCCGCAAGGCCGGCAAGGACGCGCTGAAGGGCGAGCGCAGCGTGCAGGTGATGAGCGACTTCATGGGCGGTGGCATCCGCTGGAGCGCTGATGGCCAGCAGGCCGCGGTGATGCTGCGCGCCAACGACAACAAGGACCGCTGGATCGTCAGCGTTGCCGCTGCCGACGGCCGCGTGCAGAACCGCCACCGGCTGACCGACAACGCCTGGATCAACTGGGGCTTCAACGATTTCGGCTGGATGGCCGATGGCCGCACGCTGTGGCTGCTGTCCGAGGAATCGGGCTTCTCGCACCTGTACACCCAGGCCGGTGGCAGCAAGCCGCAGGCGTTGACCAGTGGCAAGTGGGAGACCTCGGCGCCGGTGCTGTCGGCGGACGGCAAGGGCTTCTACTTCCTGTGCAACCAGCAGGCCCCGCATGACTACGAAGTCTGCGCGGTCGATACCGCCGCCCGCCAGGTGCGCGAGCTGACCAACCTCAATGGCGTGGAAGACTTCTCGCTGTCGCCGGACGGCCAGCAGCTGCTGGTGCGCTACTCCGGTGCCTACCTGCCTGCGCAGCTGGCGGTGGTGCCGAGCACCGGCGCTGGCCAGGCGCGCGTGCTGACCGATACCCGCACCGCCGAGTACAAGGCGCGCCAGTGGGTCCAGCCGAAGCTGGTGGCGGTGCCGTCCAAGCACGGCGCCGGCGTGGTCTGGGCCAAGTACTACGAGCCGGAAAACAAGGAACCGGGGAAGAAGTACCCGATCGTGATGTTCGTGCACGGTGCCGGCTACCTGCAGAACGTGCACCAGCGCTACCCGGCCTACTTCCGCGAGCAGATGTTCCACAACCTGCTGGTGCAGAAGGGCTACATCGTGCTGGACATGGACTACCGCGGCAGCGAGGGCTATGGCCGCGACTGGCGCACGGCGATCTACCGCAACATGGGCCATCCGGAACTGGAAGACTACAAGGACGGCCTGGATTGGCTGGTCGACACCCAGCAGGGTGACCGTGACCATGCCGGCATCTACGGCGGTTCCTATGGCGGTTTCATGACCTTCATGGCGCTGTTCCGCTCGCCGGGCACGTTCAAGGCCGGTGCCGCGCTGCGCCCGGTGGTCGACTGGCACCAGTACAACCACGGCTACACCAGCAACATCCTCAACACCCCGGACATCGATCCGGAGGCGTACCGCGTGTCGTCGCCGATCGAGTACGCGCAGAACCTGCAGGACAACCTGCTGATCGCCCACGGCATGATGGACGACAACGTGTTCTTCCAGGATTCGGTGAACCTGACCCAGCGCCTGATCGAGCTGCACAAGGACAACTGGTCGATCGCGCCGTACCCGCTGGAGCGCCACGGGTACGTGCGTGCCGACTCCTGGCTGGACCAGTACAAGCGCATCCTCAAGCTGTTCGAGCAGAACCTGAAGTGAGTGCTGCCGCGGCCACGATCCACATCGTGGCCGCGGTCATCCTCGATGATCGCGGCAGTGCGCTGGTGGTGCGCAAGCACGGTGCCAGCCGCTTCATCCAGCCGGGCGGCAAGCCCGAGCCGGGCGAGGCGCCGCTGCAGGCACTGGCACGCGAACTGCACGAGGAACTGGGCGTGCGGTTGGATGCCGCCTCGGCGCTGCCGTTGGGCACGTTCGAGGACTGGGCGGTGAACGAGCCCGGCCACCGCGTGCAGGCACAGGCCTGGCGGGTGTGGATCGAAGGTGAGCCGTGCGCACGTGCGGAGATCGCCGAACTGGCCTGGGTACCGCTGCAGCCGCCGCACGGCCGGCCCTTGGCACCCTTGAGCGAACACCATATCCTGCCGGCGGTCGCTGCCCTGGCGACGGCCCGCTGACGAGGCGGGCATCGCTCACCCGGACAACGGATGTCAGCCTCGATTCCCCCGATTCCCGCCCCCACCCCACCGCCACCCAACAACTGGGTCGCCGCGATGGCGCAGGGCTCGTTCTGGCTGTGCCTGCTGGTCACCCTCTACTTCCTCGCGCAGGCGCTGATGGCCGCTGCACTGGCCCGCACCGAGTTCTGGATGACGCTGGTAACAGTGGCGTGGGAGCAGCAGCTCGACGGCAGCCTGTGGTGGATGCTGAAACACCCGGCGGCCACCTCGCTGCTTGTTGCCCTGCTCTGCCTGGTCTCGACCCTGGCCAGCTGGGGCCTGTGGCGCGGGCGACGATGGGGCCTGTGGGCCTACGTGTGGATGCTGGGCCTGAGTGCGTTGGCCAACTTCGTGATCGCCTGGTGGATGGACCGCCTGCTGCTGGTATTCATCGCGCTGCTCGCCAGCGACCCGACAGCGCAGCATGAGCTGCAGGTGCAGCGCGTGCTGTTCACCCTGACACTGGTCGGCACCTCGGTCTTGTTCGCGGGGCTGCAGGGTTGGCTGGGCTGGCGCCTGCTGCGGCCGGATATCCGCGCGCGTTTCCGCTGAGCCCTATCTCTTTCCCGCACGACAAGGACCGTCGCATGCGTTTGTTGAACTTCCTGCCCACCCTGTTCCTGCTCATCGCACTGCCTGCCGGTGCCGATGCGCTGCGGTGTGGCGAATACCGCAGTACCGATGGCGGCATGGCGCTCGTGTTCACCACCCCCAGTACCGGCTACCGCCACAACCACATCAGTGAGCCGGAGCCGCTGTGGGTCGATCGCAGTGCGGCGCGGACCCGGCTGGTCATGCTCGACGATGGCGTGGCGGAGCCGATCCGGATCAGTGCCGATGGACAGCGCATCGAGGACGACGTCGTCACGGTCTACACCCTGCGCCAGGCGCGCGCCTGCACCATCGAACCCACCGCGATGGACGGCAGCTGCCGCGCCGCCGGCAGCCACTGCATCGCGCAGCTGCCCATGGCCTCGCCCGGCCAGGCCCAACGCGCGTGCAACGAAGGCGTTGGCGCGGGCTGCTCGACGGTGCTGCGACAGCTGCACGATGAAGTGACTGCGGTGGGAAGCGACGACATCGGCCCCGCGCGCTTCGAGCGCCCGCCCGTCTGCCGCGAACACACGCCCGGGCATGACCCACGGGCCTGCGAGGCGCTGACCGACGATGCGCTGGTTGCCGCCATGCAGCGGGTAGGTGAACGCCTGCAGCAGGAAGACGAAGACACACTGGATTCGCGCCTTGCGGCCGCTGCACGCGATCACCTGCAGCAGCTGTGCCTGCAGCACCGCAGTGGCCGCTTCTGCGTCGAAGTGGCCGAACAACAGTTGATTGCGCTGGAACCTGCGTTGGCGGTGCAGGCCCTGCAGGTGGTCTGCGATGCGGGCCGCGTCAGCGCCTGCGAACGTACCGCACCATTGCGTGAACTCGGTGCCGATCTACGCCTGGTGCCGCTCCTGCAGGTGCCGTGCGGCCGCTATCAGGCCGATGGTGGCAGCCTGGACACGCTCACGTTCGACGATGCCGGGCGGGCCAGGGTCGATACGCAGGACGTGCGCGCGCTGCTGCTGGACGGCACCCTTCACATACGCCACGACAATGGCGCCGATTACGTGCTGGGCCTGCTGGCCAATGGCGATCTGCTGGGGCTGGACGCATTTACCGGGTACCAGCGTTACCGACGTCCTCCGGGCGCCCCGCAGTTTTGTCGCGAACGACCCGCCCGGCGCTGAAGCCGCGACGGCAGGTCCTGCGTTCTGGCGGATTTGATTGCGGATCGGGATGGGCTGGCTATCGTGGCCCGCGTCTTTCTGCTGTGGCCTCGACATGTCTGCTTACGCTCCGCGCAACCGGCTTCCGCGCTGCATCGCGTTGCTGTCCCTGCTGCTCTGCACCCAACAGGCCGCCGCATCCGGCCTGCCACGCTGCGGCGTTTTCGAGGCCGAAGGCGGCGGCAACCAGCTGCGCGTGGATGGGCCTGACCGCGGGGTCGAGAAAGGCAGCTACATCTCCGATCGGCCCTTCGTTGTCCAGCGCAGCGAAGGCACCCTCAATCTGGTTGATCTCACCTTCGGCCTCGTCTCTGAACTGGAGGTCCAGCGCGATGGTCGCGCCCTGCATAGGGACGGCAAACGCTACCGCCTGATCCAGCCGGCCGCGTGCCTGCCCCCGGTCGAACATACGCCCGGCAGCTGCCTGGCCGACGCCCGGCAGTGCCTCTACAACCACCATGAGCTGAGCCTTCCGGCACTGGAATCGGGCTGCGCCGAAGGCGTTCCGCAACTCTGCCAGCGCCTGCCCGATCGCTATCGCAAGGCCGACCAGGCCCCCGGCAGCGATACGCCGACCGAAGCACAGATCGCGGTGATACAGGCCACCATGGAAAAGGCGATGGCCGAGATGGATTTCCCCCGCCAGTGCCGCGACGATGACCCTGCTGCCGACGCCGAGGCCTGCATGGCCATTCTGGAAGAGCGGCCCGAGCTCGTCGAGGCAGTCGACACCGCCATTCGCACGGCCTCGATGGCGGCCAGCATGGTTGAAGTGTTTTCGCCTGCAGTCAAGCCCACACTGTCGGATACTCGGCTGCAACGCCTGCAGGGGCTCTGCACGAAGGTGGGCGAAAGTGGCTTCTGCGAGGATGTCGCCAAGCTGCAGTGGACCGCCGGCAATTTTCAGCAAGGCCGGGCGGCCTTGCAGGTGGCCTGCGACGGCGGCGACGAGCGATCGTGCCGTCAGGCGTCCGCGTTGCTGCAGCTGGGCGAAGCGCTGGTGCAGCACCCCGCCGCCGCCGTGCCCTGTGGCCACTATGCGGCCTCCGGCGGGCTGATGGACGAACTGACTTTCGGCGACGGTGGCATGGTGGAGGTTGGCTTCGGCTCGCGAGTACGCGCGCGCGTACAGGACGGCCAGATCCGCATGCGCCACGAGCGTGGGGCTGACTATGTACTGCAGCCGTTGGCCAACGGCGACTTGCTGGGGCTGGACGATTCGACGCGTTTCCAGCGGTTCCAGCGGCAACCGGGCAATGCACAGTGCAGCGCGCCACTGGTGTTCGACGAAACTCCGTTCCCGCAGGACTGCCCGCGCGCGCCCATCGACGGTGAAGCCGAAGCCTGCTGCGCCGCCGGCAGGATGCAGGGCTGCCACGTGCTGGGCAGTCGCGCCGCGCTGAACGGGAAGTGGGTGGAGGCCAGCCAGCATTACCAGAAGGTCTGCCAGGCCGGTATCCGCGAGGGCTGTGAGAACCTGGTCAGCGTCATGGAGAACAGCAGCAGGGTAGACGCCCGCCCCATGCTTGAGGCCATCTGCGAGGCCGATGGTAGTGGCCGCCATGTAGCCTGCGACGTGCTGGCGACGCGCAACTGGGGGTTGCTGGAGTTCGGCCAGGCTCTGGACCGCGCGGTCCAGGAACAGTCCGCGCACGAGGATCGGACCAGACCGGCCCCACGCACCCCCAACCACAAGCAGTAAGGGAGCTTGCCTGGCCGGGCCCTGCGGTAAAGTACGCGCCATGAACGAATTCGAGCGCGTGCGCGCCTACCTCACCGACCTGCAGGACCGCATCTGTGCGGCGATCGAGTCCGCCGATGGCCGCGCACGCTTCCAGGAAGACCTGTGGCAGCGTGCCGAGGGCGGCGGTGGCCGCACCCGCGTGCTGCGCGATGGCGCGGTGTTCGAACAGGCCGGCATCGGCTTCTCCGACGTGGCGGGCAGCCGCCTGCCGCCGTCCGCCTCGGCCAACCGCCCGGAGCTGGCCGGCGCCTCATGGCGCGCCACCGGTGTGTCGCTGGTGTTCCACCCGCTCAATCCCTATGTGCCGACCACCCATGCCAACGTCCGCTTCTTCCAGGCGCAGCGCGATGGCGAAGTGGTGGCCAGCTGGTTCGGCGGTGGTTTCGACCTGACCCCGTTCTACCCGTTCGACGAGGACGTGCAGCACTGGCATCGAACGGCACGCGATCTGTGCGCGCCGTTCGGTGAAGAGCGCTATGCCGCGCACAAGCGCTGGTGCGATGAGTATTTCTTCCTGCGCCATCGCAACGAAACACGCGGCGTGGGCGGTCTGTTCTTCGACGATCTGCACGGCGATTTCGAGCGTGACTTCGCCTACCTGCGCGCGGTCGGCGATGGCTTCCTCGATGCGTATCTGCCAATCGTGCAGCAGCGCAAGGACACGCCGTACGGCGAGCGCGAACGCGAGTTCCAGCTTTACCGCCGTGGCCGCTACGTCGAGTTCAACCTGGTCTACGACCGCGGCACGCTGTTCGGCCTGCAGAGCGGCGGCCGCAGCGAGAGCATCCTGATGAGCCTGCCCCCGCGCGTGCGCTGGGAGTACGGGTTTACCCCGGAAGACGGCAGCGCCGAAGCGCGCCTGGCCGATTACCTGGTGCCACGCGACTGGCTGTAGGCGCTTCGGGCACCGGACGCTGCACGCGTTGCCGCTGCGCAATCCGGGCAGTTGTGTGAACCACCGCCCGCGCTGCGGCGTGCTCCGCTTCATTTCCCCCTCTTGTCTTGAATCAAGGAAGACCGTGATGCCCGTTGTTGTTTCCCCACGCCGCCGGATGACCACCTGGCGCCTCATGCTGCTGCTCGCGCTGGCCGTGCCCAGCCTGCCTGTGGCCGCGCAGTCGATGGCCTGTGGCACCTACCTGCAGGACGATGGCAACGCCAGCCTGACCATCGAAAGCGAAGCCCACGGCTTCCTTTCGGGCCCCTACCAGGCCACGGAGCGGCTGCGGCTGGTACGCCAGGACAACCTGCTGGGCACCGGCAACCTGTCCACCGGTCGCCTGGAGAACTGGGAGTTCAGCGACAACGACCGCACGGTCACCGGCGGGTACCACACGTTCCACCTGAAAGCAGCGGCCGCCTGCAAGCCGGTACCGGAGATGGTCGAAGGCAGCTGCATGGCCGACACCAGTGACTGCCTGGAGGCACTGCCCGAGGCCGCGCCCACGCAGCTGCACGCCTGGTGCCGCGAGGGCGTGGAGGTGGCCTGCACCCAGTTGCAGGAGACCTACCAGCGCCAGGCCACGGCGGCGCAACCGCAGCGTGCCCGGGCCGAGCCGCAGATGCCACCCTACTGCCGCGATGACGCATCGCCCGAGGAGGGGGAAGCCTGCATGGCCGTCATGAAGGCCATGGCCGGCGAGCTGATGGGCAGGGCGGTGATGGGCCTGGAGCAGACCCTGGACGCACCGCTGCCAGCAGCGCAGCTGGATGAACTGGCGGCGCTGTGCGCGCAGCAGCAGGGCGAATCGTTCTGCAGCAACGTGGCCGAGGCGCTGTGGAACGGCGGACGCCTGCAGCAGGCGCAGCAGGCCCTGCAGCGCTCGTGCGCGCAGCGCGAGGGCACCTACGCCTGCGGCCCGGCCAAGGGCCTGGCGATGCTGACCCCGCTGGCGCCGTCGGCGCTGACCCCGGTCGCAGCTACCGCGCTTCCCTGCGGCCGCTTCGAGGCCGAGCTTGGCCTGCTGTCGTCGCTGCGGTTCCTGGATGCCGGCCTGGTCGAAGTGGAGGGTGTCGGCACCCGCCTGCGCGCACGCGTGCAGGACGGCAGGATCCTGATCCGTCGTGACGTGGGCAGCGATTTCGTACTGCAGCCACTGAGCAACGGAACCCTGGCCGGGATGGACAAGGACAACCGCTACGGCTACTACCAGCGCATGGACAAGTCCGCGACGAGCTGCCAGCCGCCGCCGGCATTCGTGGAGATCCCGCAGCCGCTGGACTGCCCGACCCTGGCCCGCAAGGGCGGTGCCGCGTCATGCTGCAACGACGGCAAGCTGCTCGGCTGCAAGGTCGCGGGGGAGGAACTGCACAACGCCGAGAAGTGGGCGCAGGCCCAGCCCTATTTCATCAAGCTGTGCAGCGCCGGCGTGCGCGATGGCTGCCTGGGGCTCGCCGCAGGCTATGCACATACTGCCGACCCCAAGGTACCGCAGACGATGGCGGCGATCTGCGCCAAGGACGGCAAGGGCACCCATGTAGCCTGCGATGTGGACGCCACACGTGACTGGGTGGGCATGAAGGCGCAGGCGGCCGAACAGTAAACCGTGTCGGCGTGGGTCGCAGGAGTACTGCCTTCGGCCCACGCTGTGGCGCGCGTCAATCGTCCTTGCGCTTGGGAATGATGGTGATGTGGCCGTTGGTTTCCAGCAGTGCCAGTTCCACCTCTTCCACGCCGATGCAGCTCTGCTGGCGCATGGCGACCTCGAAATCGGCGCGGCTGACCAGCTCGCGCCGCAGCACGCTGTCGAAGAGCTTGCCGTTGCGCGCGATCACCACCGGTTCGCCCTCGATCAGCCGTTCCATGCGGCGGCTGCGGGCGGTGATCCAGCCCACGCCGTAGTTCAGCAGGATCAGCGTGGCGGCCAGCAGCAGGCCACCGGCCAGCGACGTATCGGTACCCAGCAACGCGTTCTGCACCGCGTTGCCAAGCAGCACGATCAGCAGCACATCGAACGGCGTGACCTGCCCCAGCGCGCGCTTGCCGCTGAGCCGGACCATGCCCAGCACCACGGCATAGACCACCACCGCGCGCAGGATGAATTCCCACCACGGCATCGCCAGGGCGAACAGATCGGGCATTGCGGGTTCCCCTGCTGAGCGATGGCCCAGCGTGGCGCAGCAGCGCACAAATAAAAAGCCCCGCTGACCAGGGGGAGGTCAACGGGGCCGGGGAACGGGTGCTTGGGGAGGAGCCCCCGTTCCGAGATCTGCTCCAGGGGATGGGAGAGATCCACAACAGGCGTTGCGCCTGTCGGGAGTTATAGAAGCACTCCGAACACTAACGGTTCGTGAAGGGGCCCAATTTAATAAGCACCCCTCAGGGAAACATTCATGTTCGAGTCAGAAATATCACGCAAATGAACGAATTCACGGCGTTTTCGGCCTGAATGCGACTCAGTGCGCCTCATCCCAGTTACTGCCGGTGCCGGTATCAACCACCAGCGGCACGCGCAGTTGTGCTGCTTGCGACATGTGCTGCACGACATTGCTGCGCAGCTCTTCAATGAATCCGGTCTCGGCTTCGAATACCAGTTCATCGTGCACCTGCAGGATCATCCGCGCCGGGGCACCGCTGTCACGCAGCCACTGGTCCACCGCGACCATGGCGCGCTTGATGATGTCGGCGGCCGTGCCCTGCATCGGGGCATTGATCGCCGCACGTTCAGCGCCGGCACGCAGGCCCTGGTTACGTGCATGAATGTCGTTCAGGTACAGGCGGCGACCGAACAGGGTCTCCACGTAGCCCTGCTCCCGGGCCTGCTCGCGCATGCGCTCCATGAAGTCACGCACGCCCGGATAGCGACTGAAGTACAGCGCCACGTAGTCCTGCGCCTGGCCTCGGTCGATGCCGAGGTTGCGGGCCAGTCCGAACGCGCTCATGCCGTACATCAGGCCGAAGTTGATCGCCTTGGCCGCGCGACGCTCGTTGCTGGTCACTTCTTCCAGGGTGCGGCCGAATACCTCGGCGGCGGTGGCGCGATGCACGTCGGCGCCCTGCTCGAAGGCGCGCACCAGGCCCGGGTCTCCGGACAGGTGGGCCATGATCCGCAGTTCGATCTGCGAATAGTCGGCCGCCAGCAGCTGGAAACCTTCCGGGGCGATGAACGCGCGGCGGATGCGGCGGCCATCCTCGGTGCGGATCGGGATGTTCTGCAGGTTCGGATCGGACGAAGACAGGCGGCCGGTGGCGGCGCCGGACTGGTGGTAGCTGGTGTGCACCCGGCCGGTATCCGGGTTGACCATCTCCGGCAGCTTGTCGGTATAGGTGCTGCGCAGCTTGGCCAGGCCACGGTATTCAAGGATCACCCGCGGCAGCTCGTGCTGCTCGGCAATCGCCTCCAGCGCCTCTTCATTGGTGCTGGGCTGGCCCTTCGGGGTCTTCACCACCGCCGGCAGCTTCAGTTCGTCGAACAGCACCGCCTGCAGCTGCTTGGGCGAATCCAGGTTGAAGCTGCGTCCGGCCAGTTCGGTGGCCTTCTGCTGCGCGGCCAGCATGCGCGAGGACAGGTCTTGGCTCTGCCGGCGCAGTTCGTCGGTGTCGATCCGCACGCCGTTGGCTTCGATGCTGGTCAGCACCGGCACCAGCGGCATCTCGATGCTGCGGTACACGCTGTCCAGGGTCGGTTCGGCCCGCAGCTGCGGCTGCAGCGCATGGTGCAGGCGCAGGGTGATGTCGGCGTCTTCGGCGGCGTAGCGGCTGGCCTCGTCGATGTCCACCTGCGAGAACGAGATCTGCTTGGCGCCCTTGCCGGCCACCTCCTCGAACTTGATGGTGTTGTAGCCCAGGTAACGCAGGGCCAGCGAATCCATGTCGTGGCGGGTGGCGGTGGAATTGAGCACGAAGCTCTCGAGCATGGTGTCGTCGTGGTAGCCCTGCACGTCCACGCCATGGCGGCGCAGCACGTGCAGGTCGTACTTGCCATGCTGGCCCAGCTTCTTCTTCGCCGGGTCCTGCAGCACCGGCCGCAGCGCGTCGAGCACCTGTGCCAGCGGCAGCTGTGCCGGCGCGCCCGGATAGTCATGGCCGACCGGGATGTAGGCGGCCTTGCCCGGTTCCACCGCCAGGCTGATGCCCACCAGTCGCGCACGCATCGCATCCAGCGCGTCGGTCTCGGTATCGAAGCTGATCAGATCGGCCTGCTGCACACGTGCGACCCAGGCCTGCAGCTGCTCGGTGGTCAGCACGGTCTCGTACTCGCCGGGCGCCGACAGCGCCGGATCGAGTTCGCCCGCCGGCGGCGCTTCCGCGCTGCCACGGGCAAAGCCGGCCGCGGTGCCACGCAGGCTGGGCGTCGCGTCGTTGGCCACCGCAGGCGCTGGTACCGGCCCACCCAGTTCCTTCAATGCCTGGGTGAAGCCGTAACGCAGGTACAGCTCGCCCAGCGTGGACACATCCGGGTCACGCAGGGCCAGCGTGGTCGGGCTGGCGTCCAGCGCGACGTCGGTGCGGATGGTCACCAGCTCCTTGTTCAGCGGCAGGCGCTCCACCGCGGCGCGCAGGTTCTCGCCGATCTTGCCCTTCATGGTCGGCGCGGCCGCGATCACCCCGTCCAGGTGCTGGTATTCGGCCAGCCACTTGGCCGCCGTCTTCGGCCCGCACTTCTCGACCCCGGGCACGTTGTCCACGGTGTCGCCCATCAGCGCCAGCAGGTCGACGATCTGGTCGGCACGCACGCCGAACTTGTCCATCACCGCCGCATCCGAATCCATGCGGCTGCCGGTCATGGTGTTGACCAGTTCGATGCCCGGCCGGACCAGCTGGGCGAAATCCTTGTCGCCGGTCGAGATGGTGACCTTCAGGTCCTGTGCGACGCCCTGCAGGGCCAGGGTGCCGATCACATCGTCGGCCTCCACGCCATCAATGCGCAGGATGCTGATGCCCAGCGCTTCGACGATGCGGCACATCGGCTCGACCTGGCTGCGCAGTTCGTCGGGCATCGGCGGGCGGTTGGCCTTGTACTGGTCGTACAGGTCGTCACGGAAGGTCTTGCCGGGGGCATCGACGACGAACGCGACGTAGGCCGGGCGCTCCTTCAGCGTCGAGCGCAGCATGTTGACCACGCCGAACAGCGCGCCGGTGGGCTCACCCTGTGCATTGGACAGGGGCGGCAGCGCGTGGAACGCGCGGTACAGGTAACTGGACCCGTCGATCAGGACTAATCTGCTCATGCGACGATTCTACGCGCCCACGCCTGCACCGAGGCGACACGGCAGTGACGCGACGATGGGGCATAATCAAGGCTCTTTCCAGGCAAAGGCCCCGCCGATGAAAACCCTGATGCTGGCTTCCGTGCTCCTGCTCGCTGGCTGCGCCAGCATGGGCGGCGCCGGCGCGCCCCCGGTGGACGTCAAGGGCGCCGATGTCTCCAAGCGCACGATGGACAACGGTGACACCATCGAGGAGTACCGGGTGTCCGGCCAGCTGCGCATGGTCAAGGTGACGCCGGCACGCGGCGCGCCGTTCTACATGTACGACAAGAACGGCGATGGCCGCTTCGACAACGACAAGGATGGTGTGTCGCCGGTGTACTGGAAGCTGTACAGCTGGTGATGCGACCGGGGTCGGATCCCTTTCCACAGGAAAGGGCTCTGACCCCATCAAGGCGATCGGCAAGGCCCATCCACGCATGGCGTGGATCTACTGGGCATTTCGGTGGCCCTATCCACGCATGGCGTGGACCTACTGGGCGCCGGAAAAAACAACGCCGGCGCGCATCCTGCGGCCGGCGTCGGGTCCCCTCCCCGGGAACGCTCTGTATCAGCGAATGACCAGCACCGGCAGCGTGCTGCGCGCCAGCACCTCGGCGGTCTGGCTGCCCAGCAGCACGCGGGTGACACCGCGGCGGCCGTGCGAGGTCATCACGATCAGGTCGCTGTTGCGCTGGCCCGCCGTCTCGATGATGCCGTCGGCCGCATAGCGGTCCAGCACATGCACCGGATTGGCGGTGATGCCCTGCTCGGCGGCTTTGGCCAGCGCAGGCTGCAGCACCTTCTGCGCGCCTTCCTCGCGGTCGGCCTTGTACTCCGGGCTGTTCATGTAACCCACGCTCCAGCCCATGGCGTCGTACATGCCGACGGCCCATGGCTCGGAGACGGTGACGATGTCGACCTCGGCATTGAGGTCCTTGGCCAGCTCCAGGCCCTTGGCCAGGCCCTTGTCGGCCAGCTCCGAACCGTCGGTGGCGATCAGGATGCGCTTGTACATGGTGGGGCTCCGCGGTGATCTACCCAGTGGGAACGACACCATTACATACCCGATGTGGAGATCGTGCCTTGCGCAGGATCAATCCGGCAGCGCGCAGCGATGCCTGCGCAGCGCGGGTTGGTTGGCCGATGCGCGGCCTGGCGTCGCCCGGCGCAACATGCCCAGGATCGACACGCGGCTGCGATGCTCCGGTAGCGCCGGGCCATGCCCGGCGGGCACTCAGGCCTGCACCTTCACCCGCCAGCCACCCTCGTGCGGTTGCCAGTCGAATTCCACCGGCAGGAACTTCTCGATCAACCGCGCATTGCTGACCAGGTGATCGCTCAGCACGTGGGTGGTGAACGCACCGCCGCCCGCCAGCGCCATCGGCAGCAGCAACTGGTCGGACAGGTACTCGCCAACGGCACCCGCCCCGTCCAGATACTGCTTCACCTGCCCGGCCAGGCGCGCGCCGACCTGCTCGGCGGAGACACTGCGCTCGCCATGCCCGCTGAACACCTCCACGTGGTCGCCATGCCGCACGCGCACCAGGGCAACGTTGCCCGGTCCCAGCGCCGGCCGTATCGACTGCACGTTGCGCGGATGCGGGTCCACGCCCAGCGTCTCGGCCAGTACACGCAGTTCGCGCAGGCCGATGCCGCTGGACAGTCCGGACATCAGCACCTGTGCCTCGATTCCCTGCAACGGCGCACGCACCTCCAGCGACGGCGGCTGCAGCGCTGCGCACGGCTGCACCTGCACCTCCATCACGCCACCACCCGCTGGATGGAAGCCGTGCTGCAGCAGCTGCATCGACGCCCGCACGCCCATACGTTGCAGCGCCGGCAGATAGCTTTCGGCGATGAAGTCCGCACTGGGCGCCAGCGGGTTGTGGGTACCGCCTTCCAAACGCAGCTGCGACGCCCCCTGCGCGCGCCACAGTGCCGGCAGCACGGTCTGTAGCACCAGCGTTGCCGAGCCGCTGCTGCCGGTCGCGAAATGATAGTCGCCAGCGCTCACCGCGCCCGGCTCGAAGCGCAGTGCGGTAGCGCCCAGTTCTGCACCGTGCACACACGCGTTGCCGACCCGCGCCGCCGCGTTCACCGCGGTCAAGTGCTGGCGCATCAACCCCGGCTTGCGCCGGATCGCGCGGATGTTGTTCAAGGTGAAGCCTGTACCGGTGCACAGGCTCAGGGTCAACGCCGAGCGCAGCAGCTGTCCGCCACCATGCCCGCCATCCAGTTCAATCATGTCCATCTGTCTGGTCCTCCATGCCCGTTGTGTCGATGCCGGGCCCTGCTGCCGTGCGCGGCGCAGTGTACGCCGCGCACGGGTTGCCTCATCCCTTCACGCACACCACCTGGCGCAGCGTGTGCACGATCTCGACCAGATCGCGCTGGGCCTCCATGACCGCCTCGATCGGCTTGTAGGCCGCCGGCGATTCATCCACCACCTCCGCATCCTTGCGGCATTCCACGTGCGCGGTGGCCTTGGCGTGGTCATCCACCGTGATCAGCTTGCGCGCCTGGGTACGGCTCATCACGCGGCCGGCACCGTGGCTGCAGCTGTGGAAGCTGTCCTCGTTGCCGAGGCCACGCACGATGAAGCTCTTGGCCCCCATGCTGCCCGGAATGATGCCCAGCTCGCCCTTGCGCGCACTCACCGCGCCCTTGCGGGTCAGCATCACCTCCTTGCCAAAGTGGGTCTCGCGGTTCACGTAGTTGTGGTGGCAGTTCACCGCCTCGGCCTCAGCCTCGAACGGCTTGCTGATCACCGTGCGCACTGCAGCCACCACGTTGCGCATCATCACCTCGCGGTTCATGCGTGCGAAACGCTGCGCCCAGTCCACTGCGAACACGTAGTCGCCGTAGTGCTGGCTGCCCTCGGGCAGGTAGGCCAGGTCCTGGTCGGGCAGGTTGATCATCCAGCGGCGCATTTCCTGCTTGGCCAGCTCGATGAAGTAGGTGCCGATGGCATTGCCCACGCCACGCGAACCGGAGTGCAGCATGAACCACACGCGCTGCTCCTGGTCCAGGCAGACCTCGACGAAGTGGTTGCCGGTACCCAGCGTCCCCAGGTGCTTGAGGTTGTTGGTGTTCTTCAGGCGCGGGTGACGCTCGCAGATCAATGCGAAGTCGTCCACCAGCTGCGCCCAGCCTTGCACCGCCAGTTCGGGCGGCGTGTCCCAGCTGCCCTTGTCGCGGCCACCGCGGGTGACGCTGCGGCCATGCGGCACCGCCCGTTCGATCGCGCTGCGCACGGCCGACAGGTTGTCCGGCAGGTCGCTGGCAACCAGCGTGGTGCGCACCGCGATCATGCCGCAGCCGATGTCCACGCCGACCGCCGCAGGAATGATCGCGCCGATGGTCGGCACCACCGAACCCACGGTCGCGCCCTTGCCCAGGTGCACGTCGGGCATCACTGAGATCCACTTGTGGATGAAGGGCAGCCTGGCGATGTTCTGCAGCTGCTCGCGCGCCTGGTCTTCCAGCGGCACGCCGCGGGTCCACAGCTTGATCGGTACAGCACCCGGCTGCTGGATCACGTCGTAATTGAGGGTGGTCATGGTGATGTTTCCTTTCATCCAAAGCAAAAACAAAGAAGGTGCGGTGACAAAGGTGGTGGAACATTCCGTCGCCCACGTTGCCGTGGAGGACGGCCGGGACTTGAACCCGACCCCGAAGGGCTTCCGATGTAGTTCCACCTGCATTCCCCGCGCAACGAAAGCGAAGGTGCCGGCAGCACGACAAGAATCTGGAGGAACATCCTGCTCTACCACTGAGCTACCGCCGCGTTGCCGCGGCAGGCGGGAGTCGAACCCGCGACCTGGAGCTTAAGAGGCTGTAGTTCCTCCGGCATTCGCACGGCCGGCGGTGAAGCATCGGCGCCGTTGCCGGTGCCGTTTGAAAAGGTGCGGTGACAAGGGAAGTGGAACGTCTGCTTCCTCACGACAGGCAGGAAACGCGGGACTCGAACCCGACCCCGAAGGGACAACCAATGTAGTTCCACCAGCATTCACCGCAAAAACGAATTCCTGGCCCTGCCCGGCTGGCCCCATTGCCAGCCGGGCGGTCCGTGGCGACATCCTTGCCGCCTTACAACGCCATGTCCTGGATGCGCTGGACCCAGCTGCTGCCGTCCTCGGCCGCAGCGGCGTACTGCGCGATCAGGTCGAACACCGCATCGCTGAAGCCTCCGATGTGCAGCACGTCGCCGCGCTGCACGGTCTGGCTGCTGGCCACCGGCTGCAGGTCGATGCACACCAGCCGAGCCTGTGGGCAGCGACGCTTCAGTGCGTCCCACTGCAGCATCGTCGCGGTCTGGCCGCCGGTGCGGGTGTCGCGCCAACTCTCGTTGTCCGACACCATCACCACCAGGTCCACCGGCTCGCGCTTCAGGTTGAGGTACTGCAGCGGTGCGCTGACCGACGTACCGCCACCGTTGATCGCCAACTGGCGGGCCAACGTCATCACGCTGTCGCGCGGGTTCAACCGCACGTGGCGCACCTCGGTATCGAACGGCAATACCTTGGCCTGCGGCTGCCCGCGCAGCACGCAGGCTGCAACCAGCGCCGCCACGTCCACACAGCGTGCCGCGGTACTGGCGCCCTTGCGGTAGCCGGTTACCGGCGACTGCATGGAACCGGACACGTCCACCGCCACCACCACCCGCCCCGGCAATGCCGGCGCCGATGCCGTGGCGATCTCCATCGCATCCTGCAGCGCTTCCAGGATCGGCAACGGCAAGCCAGCACCCGCGTGGAAGGCCATCAGCAGCTGGTACGGCAGTACACGGGCACGACGCACCTGCTGCGGATCACGCAGGCGATCTGCGATCACCTGCACCATCGCCGGATCATCGAACACGCCGTTGCGGGCGAACGTGTTGAGGTTCATCCGCATCGACTGCCACGATGCATTGCGGGCCAGTACCGACCACTGCGCCGCATCCAGCGGCAGCGTGCTGTAGTACTGGAACGGCAGGTCCGGCGGCAGCCCGCGCGGATCACGCTTGAACGCTTCGTAGGCCTGCACCACCGCCGGCAGCTGCGCCTCGTCGTACGCACGACCGATGATCCAGGCATACAGCGCCTTGCGCTCGACGTTGGCCGGCTTCGGGTGCACCATGCGGATCACATCGGCCAGCGACGGCTGCTGGCCGATCGCCGCACGCACCAGCGTTTCCGCCGACGCCTGCTGGATCCACTCACGCACCCTGCGCTTGGGCAGCGAGCCCAGCGAACGACGCCCCACCTGGCCGCTGCGCATGATCTGCACGAAGGTGCGCAGTTGGCGGCCGTTGTCAATCACCCGCGGAAACGCCAGAGCGAACGCCTCCGGGTCACGCAGGCTGAGCACCGCCAGCAGCAGCGCCGGCATGTCCTTCATGTGTGCGACCTGGCGTGCGTACAGCGCGGTGCGGGCGATGAAGCGCGGCTCGACCTGCGCGGTCAGCGCCAGCACCTGCTGCAGCTGCGCTTCGGCGTCGCTGTAGAAAGTGTTGTTCAGGCACCCGGTGGCCGCATACAGCGCCAGCGCTGCACGCGGGTCGCGGCGGTAGGCCAGGCCACCGGCCTCATTGACGGTGTCAGCCTGCGGCGGCTGCGGCGTGCGCATCCAGGAGAAGAGCGAAAGGTTGGCCATGCTGATGTCCTCGGCGGGAACAGCCCGCGTCGTGTCTTGCTGGATATAGAGCAATGGCCGTGCCAACTTTTCTCGCAAGTATCTATGTGATTGCTTTTCATGGATTTTCTCTTGAATCGAGCTATCTTGATCAGCGAGACGCGGCGAAAAGATATATATTTCTGGCGCATCTTTTATAGGAATGGATATGGCGCGTCGGCAGGTGGTCTTTGGCATGCTCGGCACCCAGCTCGACGCGGGCGAGGGCCCGGGGCGCTGGCAGAAGTGGCGCCCGACGGTGTCGCTGGGCATGCATGAGGATTTCCTGCCCGACCGCATCGAGCTGCTGCTGGATGAGCGCCGCTACAGCAAGCTGGCGCGGGTGGTCTGCGAGGATCTGGTGCAGGCGGCGCCGGGCATCAGCGTGCAGCGGCACGACACCTACCTGGCAGATCCGTGGGAATTCGAGGGGGTCTACGCCACCCTGCATGACTTCCTCGCCAGCTATCCGTTCCAGCCGGAGGAGGAGGACTACTACGTCCACATCACCACCGGCACGCACGTCGCGCAGATCTGCTGGTTCCTGCTGACCGAGAGCCGGCACTTCCCCGGGCGCCTGCTGCAGACCTCGCCGCCGCGCAAGCAGGACGGCGCCGCCGGCACGTACGCGGTCATCGACCTCGATCTATCGCGTTACGACCACATCGCCCAGCGTTTTGCCCAGCAGCAGCTGCAGGACCGCGACCTGCTGAAGGGCGGCATCGCCACCCGCAACGCCGCCTTCAACCGCATGATCGAACAGATCGAAACAGTGGCCACGCGCTCGCGCGCACCGATGCTGCTGATGGGGCCGACCGGTGCAGGCAAGAGCCAGCTGGCCAAGCGTGTGTTCGAGCTGAAGAAGCTCAAGCACCAGTTGCCGGGTCGCTTCGTCGAGGTGAACTGCGCGACCCTGCGCGGCGACGGTGCGATGAGCACCCTGTTCGGCCATACCAAGGGCGCCTATACCGGTGCTTCCAGCGACCGTGCCGGCCTGCTGCGCTCAGCCCACCAGGGCCTGCTGTTCCTGGACGAGATCGGCGAACTCGGCCAGGACGAACAGGCGATGCTGCTGCGGGCGCTGGAAGAGAAGCGGTTCCTGCCGGTAGGCAGCGACCGCGAAGTGGAGAGCGACTTCCAGCTGATCGCCGGCACCAACCGCGATCTGCAGCAGTCGGTGCTGGAAGGCCGCTTCCGCGAAGACCTGCTGGCCCGCCTCAACCTGTGGACCTATCGCCTGCCGGGTCTGGCACAGCGCATGGAAGACATCGAACCGAACATCGAGTTCGAGCTGGAACGCTGGTCGCAGGACCAGCATGCGCGGGTACGTTTCAACGTCGAGGCACGCACGCGTTATCTGGCATTCGCCACCAGCCCGGAAGCCGCGTGGCGCGGCAACTTCCGCGATCTGGGCGCGTCGATCATGCGCCTGGCCACCTTGGCGAGTGCCGGGCGCATCCAGATCGAGGGTGTGGAAGACGAGATCGCGCGCCTGCAGGCGCAGTGGCGCGGCGGCGATGCGCCTTCACCGCTGGATGCACTATTGGGCGATGCCGTGGACACGCTGGACCGTTTCGATCGCGTGCAGCTGGAAGAAGTGGTGCGGGTCTGTGCGCGCTCGAAATCGCTGTCCGCTGCGGGTCGCGAGCTGTTTGCGGTCTCGCGCACGCAGCGCGCCAGCACCAACGACGCCGACCGCCTGCGCAAATACCTGGCCAGGTTCGGGCTGGACTGGGAGCAGGTGCAGGGTCCGGCCACACCGTAGCGCCGGGCTTGCTCGACTGCCACCCACGGCGCATGCTGGCTGCGCGGCACGCTGCCGCCATCGGGGAGCACGCGCGTGCAGGACCGCAAGCCGACATCACGGTTCACCCCACGGGTCATTCTTCTGGCCGTGGCCGCCGCGTTCGTGCTGTTCTATGGCGGCTACCAGCTGGGCAAGCACCTGGCCCTGCGCGAGAACGCGCAGCAGGCCGCAAGTCGGTAACGCCCTTCTGTAGAGCCGAGATCCTATGTTTGTGGTCAAGCCTGCTGGAAGCAGGCTTGACCCACTTTCAGCATGGCTGGATCAAAGTCCCGACCGCTCTTGAAGACGCCCCAGGCGATCT